>CADCPU010000142.1 GCA_902803365.1 Oscillospiraceae bacterium | reverse complement strand
CGGGTAAACGTATAATGTCTGATCATCATTAACCATTTTCGTAAACTCGTCTTCCTTTCCCTGATCTCCGTTGGTGAAGATCATTGCGCTGTCATAGATCGAAGGATCGAGATACTCTTCGGTGAAAGGTTCGTATCTTCTGCCGTCATCCGTTGGTTCAGGGAATTCACTTGCTTTATATGCGCTTGTGCTGGTGGAGTATACGCAGTCGTTTTCGGTATCGAATTGAACTTCGCCATATGCAACAACATCTTCGTTTCCTTCTTCTTTGATGAGAGCTACATATTGGTAGATCATAAGGCCGGTATCTCTTTGAAGTTCAGGCTCTTCAAACTTGAAAAACATGATGCTTGGATTTCCCTTTTCAAGGAGATCAGCAATACATGTCAAACCATTCTTGATACATTTGTCGAGTTTTTCTCCTGTCGGATCGTACGGCTCCGGATCATTGAGCCTGATCACAACAGCTGCATCATAGGAATCGACCTTAGATGACTTGTATGTGAGAACAACTTTTTCTTCACCGACAAATTTGCAATCTGAGCCGTAGAACTCATATTCAGGTGTCGAGGTGAATGACATATCATCTTTGTCGACATCGACTGTACCGGAGTATGTTATGGCAGACTCTGCACTGTTGTCTTGGATGAAAAAATTTACGTTGTATGTATCATCGGCATTTTGTGTTGCCTTATTGACCTTTACCGTGATCTCGGAAGGGCAGTTGAAGACAATATCATCATCGTATGCTGAGATTACTACGTTGCCCAGGAAATCACTGTCTGAGTTGATGATCTCCTCAATGGATTCTTCCGTTGCTTCGGACTCTGCAGTTGTGGCTTCCGTTGCTGCAGTCGTCTCATCTGACGTCTTGTTCGTAAAGAAGCATGCGGATGTGACAGTCATTACAAGAACGCAGAGGACAACTGCTGCGATAGTAGGCTTTCTGTGTCTGATGATCGACTTGATCCTGTAGCCGACGCCTACTTCTCCGAATGCCAGTGCAGCTACCGGATTTCTTGAAGTGCTCAAGCTGAGCAGGGTCTGAAGATAATCTGCAGATCTTTCCTTGGAATAATTTCTGATGACTGCTTCATCGCAGTACAATTCCATATCCTTGCAGAAGAAGATATATGCGAGCCAGATAAGCGGGTTGAACCAGTTTAAGGAGAGCAGGATATAGCCGAGCGGCTTCCAGATATTATCCTTGTGTCTGATGTGAACCTTCTCGTGGTTGAGCACATGCTCCAGAGCATTCTTATCCATGCCTGAAGGGATTATGATCTTAGGTGAGAACATACCGATCACAAACGGCGTATCGATGTCATCGCATACGTACACATTGCCGTCGATCCTGATCTTTGCTCTTGTCCTTCTCTGAAGTCTGATGTAGCTTACAGCGCCTGCCGTGATCATGGCTACTGCGCCGATTGCCCAGACTGCGCCAGCGATCTTATAAGGATCGATGTCAGAAGTCTTGACCGCTTTGTTTGCTGCGGCTTCCTTACCCATCACCAGGTACACGACTTCAGGCTTGCTCTCTGACTTTTCCGGCTGTACGACCTTGTGCTCGATGACCTTCTCGGGCATAACACCGAAGTCAGTGTTGATCGTGAAAGGGCAGAGGAGACGTATGGCCACAAGTGCCCACATGATCATAATAAGACTCTTCGGTGCCTTCTTGAACAAGAGTCTTATCGCCAGGATCGCAACGGTAAACAAACCTGCTGTCAAACTGATATTGACGAATGTCTCGATAGCGGTCTTCATATCAGTTCCTCCTCATCTCATCTATAAGCTTCTGAAGCTCTTCCAATTCATCCTCAGAAACTTTCTTTCCGTTTGTAAAAGCTGCGATAAATGCAGGGAGTGATCCTTCAAAATATTCATCGATCACTTCCTCGCTTTTCTTTGCCTGATACTCTTCCATAGTCATCAGGACTTTTACCGTTCCGTTTTCGTTCTCGAAAAGTCCCTTTTCACAAAGTTTTTTCAGAACGGTGTAGGTGGTCGATTTCTTCCATCCGAAAGAATCGTCACAGATCTTTACGAGTTCGCCCGATGAGATCGGAGCCTTCTCCCAGATGATCCTCGCGAATCTTTCCTGAACCTCTCCAAGTTCCATTTCGTTTTCTCCTTTCATCTCATTTCACCAATTGGTCTATCCTGGATAGTCCAAGTCTATCGCGAATAGACCACAAAGTCAATAGGGAGGTTCAAATTTATTTGCGATTATTTTCTCGTGATCCGGTAACTGTTGATCCTTGGAAGTTCAAGGTCAAGGAGCTTGATCTTTCTCAAGCGCTTTTCTGCGATATGAGGCTTGGCCAATTCCATTGGAAGAAACGTCATCAGCGTACTGCCTTCGAGGAACGGTATCACCTTGAGACAATCGTCGATCTCGAGCGGGAATCTGTGATAAGGAGGGAAGATGTTCCTTATGAATTCGCCTGCTTCTCTGAGTGCAAAATCACACATGATATAGTCTTCACCCGTGAGCTGTTCGCGCGTTATCCCTCGCGTATATTTCCTGTTGTTGTAGTCGGTTACCAGGACCATGTCATCCTGCTTATAGACTTCGCACAGAAACTTGGCTTTGTGTATCGGGATAAAGGTGTAGATAACATCGAATAGTCCCTCAATGAGCTTCTCGTTAAGATCCGCGGACAGTCCGATCGAGACAGTCAGCGCCTGCCTTGGATCCTTGCGCATCTGTTCCTTGAGTTCCTTACCGAGATGACATTCATATATCGTATTGGTGCAGCCGATCCTTAGGTCACTGTCGTATTCTGCCATAGACGACAGATGCTGCAGCGAAGCGGAAGTCAGATCCGTCATCTTCTGTGCATATTCGGAGAAGATACGTCCCTTGTCAGTGAGTTCGACATTCCTGTTGTTGCGTTCAAAGAGTTTCAGGTCCAGTTCTTTTTCGAGTTCGCTGATCCTGGAACTTACTGTCGATTGGGATACGAACAGGATATCTGCCGTTCTTGTGTAGTTCAGAGTCTTTGAAAGAATAAGAAAAGTCTTTATCGATTCAAGGTCCATGTCTTTATCTCCTGCTATCGGCTTTTTCGATTATTATAATCTAAATAATCTGTTTTACAAATGGCGTTATTGAAAATATAATCGACTCATCAACAAGTTTGGAGGATAGAAAAATGAATATCGAAATCAGAGACACACATGAATTCAGTGAGGCGGATCTCGCGCAGCTCTTCCTGTCAGTCGGCTGGGAATCAGGCAAGTATCCTGACAGGCTCAGGATCGCGATGCAGCATTATGAGAGCGTCTTCTCCGCGTGGGATGGCGACAGGCTCGTCGGACTTGTCAGCGTGATGGATGACGGCGTAATGAATGCATATATCCAGTACGTTCTCGTTGATCCTGAGTACCAGCATATGCAGATCGGCAGCAGGCTCCTTAATAACGTATCGGAGCACTACCGCGACTTCATTAGGATCGTGCTCATCGCATACAGCGACAAGGTTCCTTTTTATGAGACATGTGGCTTTGCAAGAGGAGAAAATAAGACCCCGATGTTTATCGAACATATGTGATTTGAGTTAAGTTTGTCAGATACTTGTTATAACCTTTCTGAAGACCGTTTTGATCGTGCTTTTTTGTGTTACCCTAAAAGTATTCAAACGGTCTTTTAAGGAGGAATGAGATATGTCTGTTAATTGGGGAATCATGGGTACTGCCGGAATTGCCAAGGGATGTACGATCCCGGGTCTTAAGAATGCAGAAGGCTGCGATCTGTACGCGATAGCCGGCCGCTCGAAGGAGAAGACCGATGAGTTCAAGGAAACATTTGGTTTTACCAAAGCATATTACGACTACGATTCTCTTATTGCGGATCCGGATGTTGATGCAGTATATATCCCTCTTCCGAACCATCTCCACAAGGAATGGGTCATAAAGTCACTGAAGGCCGGTAAGCATGTCCTTTGCGAAAAGCCTCTTGCACTTAACTATAAAGACGCGGAGGAAATGTTTAATACAGCCAAAGAAAACAACGTGATCCTCGCCGAAGCTTATGCTTATCTTAACAGTCCGATCGTCGCAGCTCTCAAGGAAGAGGTTGCAAGCGGCGTGATCGGCAAAGTGGATTATATCGATACTGCATTCCTGACACAGGGCTATATCGAAGATTTCAGGATACATAAGGAATTCGGAGGCGGTGCATTCTATGATCTGGGATGCTATTGCACGACGATGATCCTGTCGCTCATCGATTCTGACATCGAATACGCTAAGGCGATGGCTGAATTCACGGATGAGGATGTGGATTACTTTACCGCATGTCTTCTCAAGTTCAAGAACGGTGCGCGTGCCTCTTTTAATGTTGGCATGAATCTGGGCCCCGAAGCATTTACCAGATACGACAGACTCTTTATCCATGGCTCAAAGGGTTCTATCAGATCAGATTTCGAATATAACAAAGAAGGCGATATCGAATATACAGTCATAACAGACGGCAATCGCGAAGTTAAGAAAGTATTCGCAAGATCCAACTATGCCCTTGAAGCCGAGCGCTTTGCACGTTGTATCGAAGGCAAGGGCACACTGCTCGTAACGCCTGAGTTTTCGATGAAGAATGCGAAGATAATGGATATGCTCCTGGAATCCATGGGTTACTGATCTTCGCATTTGTGTTTTCACCCGTATTGGTTATAATGGATATAATCGTTATCTTGGGGGATACATAAATGAGCGATGAAGAATTCGAAAGAGAACTGGAAGAGGAACTGAAGGCCAGCGGTATTATTACGCCTGAAGTCGATCCTTCCATTATCGACAGGAATCCCGTGCAGGCAACTCCGGAGCAGCCTTCTGTGGAACAGCCTCAGGAGACTTATCCTAATGTCAGGAAGCTATGCATAATCTCTTTGATCTGCTATATTATTCCGCACTTGATAGGCGGTATCGGCGGTTCCTTTTTGAGCACTATTATCAATACTGCACACCTTAGCGACATGAAAGATCTCTCTTCGGCAGCATCCGGTTTTATGATTGCGTTGGAAGGTCTTATGGGCGGATCTTATATCGCTGCATGGGTACTCATGATAATCGCCCGCGTAAAGAATAAAAGAGATACATTCGCCAAAGTATTGATGATCGTCTATATAGTCATGGCGGTTGTCGCTGTGATCGCCGTTATCGTGCTGATCATCCTGATCGCTGCACTGGCGCACGCTATTGCCGAATCATGCGGCTCCGGTTTTTAATGATTATGATATAATCTAGGTACTTTATTATATGATTTTGGGGAGGGACTTATGATCTGTAAGGAATGTAATACTATTAATGCCAACGATGCTCTGTTCTGTTCCAACTGCGGAAAGAAACTGATCCCGGCTGATGATGTTGCCGAAGAGATCAAGGAAGAAGCTTCCGAAGCAGTCGAGGCTGTAGCCGAGACTGAAGAAAAGGCTGAAGAAAAGATCGAAGAAAAAGTAGAAGTAGTTGAAGAAAAAGTTGAAGCGGTTGAGGAAAAGGCCGAAGAGAAGGCAGAGGCAGCTGCTGAAGCTGTAACCGAAGTCAAGGAAGAGGTCAAGGCCGAAGTAGCGCCTTCCGCTATCGCAGAATCCTTTGAAGAGAAGAAAGAGACAGTTATGGAAGAAGTAAAGAAGGAAGTACCTCCTGAAGTCAGCGTTGCAGCATCTGCATTTGCAGCAACAGCGACTGAGGCAGCTTCGACAGAGACTAAAGTTGAGACACCTGCTTTTAAGGCACCGGAGACAGCTGCACCTGCATCCTCTCCTGTTGCACCTTCAAGACAGACAGTCAAGGAGAATAAGAAGGCAGAAAAGAGAGCGAAGGAGCGCGAAGTCATCGATGCGATTCCTGCAGAGTACAAGCCGATGTCCACTTCACAGTACTTCTGGTTCGGCATCTTGAGTGCTCTTCCGTGCATCGGATTTATCATGACACTTATCCTTGCGATCGCAGGCAAGAACAAGAACCGCAAGAATTTCTTCAGAGCAGTTCTCGTTGTTTACATCATCGCTCTGATCATCTCACTTGTTATCGGAATCGTTCTCGTATTTACGTTCCCTGACAGGATCGAAGGTGTCTATGATGCATTCTTGGATCTCGTGATCGATCTGCAGGATCTTTTCGGTTGATCTGACTTAAGTTGAATAACTAAAGGCCGGCGCTTCGTGAGGGGCGGCGGCTTTTTTGTGCTTTGGGTTAATCTGACCATGATGGTTAAGCTGTATGTGTACTCGAAATCCTGAAACTCACGGCGGATAAAAATGATAATATTATAGAAGAGATCTAAGAAGGGATAAGGATATGTACGATTTTGATACGATAACAGACAGAAATACTCAGGATGACATTAAATATCAGAAGATAGAAGGCATTGATGACCTCATACCCATGTGGGTGGCGGATATGGATTTTAAGTGCCCGCCGGAGGTGTCGGATGCGCTTGTAAAGATCGCTCAAAACGGGATCTTCGGATACTCGGAGGCGGGCAGCGAATATGATGAGGCTGTCATCAGCTGGTTTAAGAGACGCTACGACTGGGACGTAAAACCGGAAGAGATCATCCCGATCCCGAGTGTAATACTTTCTATTTCATATGCTGTCAGGGCGCTTACCGAAGAGGGGGACCATGTTCTTATCTTCGAGCCTGTCTATGGTCCGTTTGAACGCTGTGTTGAAGGCAACGGCCGTAAGCTTACGATCTCTGAATTAAAGAACGTGAACGGAAGATATGAGCTCGACCTAAAAGACGTGGAGGAGAAGATACGTAAAGACAACGTAAAACTTCTTCTTTGGTGTTCGCCGCATAACCCGGGTGGCCGCGTATGGACTTATGAGGAACTTAAGACGATCTCGGATCTTTGTCTTAAGTACGGTGTATTTATCGTAAGTGATGAGATCCATGCGGACCTGGTCCTCGGAGGCAGACAGCATATCCCAATGTCAAAGATATCGTCTGAGGTGTCGCATAACTGCATCGTGCTCTCGTCTCCTACGAAGACATTTAATCTTGCGGGTATTCAGGCTGCGAACATCGTGTCCGAGAACAAAGAAGCGCTGGAAAAGATCGATAAGCTTTCTTTTGTTACAGGTGCATTCGGTCTTAACAAGATGGCGATCGCGGCTACGATCGAGGCTTATAATCACGGCGAAGCATGGCTTGATGAACTCCTTGAATATATAGAAGGTAATGTTGATCTTGTAATAAATGAACTGCAGGATACGGACCTTGTTGTAATGAAACCTGAGGGGACGTATCTTGTGTGGATCGACTGCAGAAAGCATGAGAACTTTTCCGGGACGCTGCTCAAAAAGGCCCATGTACGAGTGTCTGAGGGCGAGTTTTTCGGAATCGGGGGAGATGGATTTATAAGGCTCAATGTTGCTTGCCCGAGGAGTATCGTAAGGGAAGCGCTAGGCAGGATCAAGGGCTGTTTGTAACTGTAATACAGATTTTTTACATCATATTTCATGCATATTATTTTCGGACAATAACATGAATTGTTAACTAAACACGAGTGTTTTTTGTTTGTAACATAGTTATCCTACAATATCCATAGTGATGATTTTATTGATATTAAGGCTGACGGAGTGATTAATATGCACGAAGAATTGATTTCAAAAAAGGACCTTTTAAGGGCAGCAAGGATTTCCTACGGTACTCTTTATCGTTGGAAGAGAATGAATTTGATTCCGGAATGTTGGTTCATCCATAAAGCTACAGCCACAGGTCAGGAGACATTCTTTCCTAAGGATAAGATCTTTGCAAGGATCCAGAGGATCAAGGAACTCAAGAGAGAGCTTACTGTAGATCAGATGCGCGAGCTTTTCTCTGCTAATGTAAAGAGCTTCAAGATCCCGTTCAACGATTTTGTCGGACTCGAGTTGGTTTCCAAGCTCGCAGTAACGGCTTTTGCAAGCGTATTTCCTGAGAAGAAGATGCTCGATTTTGACGACGTATTCGGAATGTATGTCGTTGACCATCTGATGAAATTGTCAGGAATCTATTTGGAAGATGCAAAGCAGGTTTTAAGATTGCTCTGTAAATATCTGTCTGTTGAAGCAAGCAAGGAATATCAGCTCCTGTTGCTTCGTAAGTTGGGCGTGCCTATGACGGTACTCGTAAAGGGTGAGGAAGATATCCTCCTCGAGGACAATACCGAAGTTATCGCATGCGCAAATCTGGTGGAGTTTGAGGAAGCATTGAAGGATCAGCTTATCGCATAAGAAAGGGGCATATTTTTGGAGGGTTCAAACATTATTGAGATGATGTCTGTTCTTGCTGAGCCGACCAGGATCAAGATCCTGGAGATCATCAGTGCGGACGGCGAAAAGTGTGCAAAAGACATACTGCCTGTGTTCCAGATAACACAGCCTACTTTGTCGCACCATCTTAATCTGTTGCTCGAAAACAATATCCTCAGCGCCCGCAAGGACGGTCGCTACGTTTACTATTCGATAAACAGGGAGGCTGTATCACAGCTTCGGATGCTCATAGATTCTTTCCTCGAACCACCTGTAGTAGGAAAGGTAAAGAGTGCTTCCACAGCAGCTGCTAAGAGCCGCAAGGCATCTCCCGTACTTAAGAAGAGCGGTTCGGTACCCGAGCCGAAGATAGTTATCGCAAGTCCTGATCTCGACGAGCTCAAGAAGGGCAAGAAAAAGAAGAAGAGCGAGAAGAAGAAAAAGGACAAGGATAACAAGAAAAAGAAGAAATAATTTCTATCCATATACACTTCTGTTTTCCGCCTGGTTGCTATGCGATCGGGCGGTTTTTAATTTCGACAAAAAAATAGCGATATTGTTATTTCATTTTTCTCCGTTCGTGATAAAATCAAACTGATTTTTATAATCAGGAGTATTATGTAAATGAGAAAAACAATGTTCAGCGCATTGCTCGTGTTTGCAATGCTGTTTTCGTTTGTGGGCTTTGGCGTGCGTGATGTGCGTGCCGAGACTTTGGAATTTTCAAATGTCAAGATCAGTGATGACGGTATCATGACCTGGGATCCCCTCAAAGGGATAGGAAAGTATGAGATCCATTTGGAAAGAGAGCACAATGTTCTGCTTTATTTTTCGGAGCGGACCGGATCCAATACGACTTCTTTTGATATCAATGAATATCTGGAGAGGATCAAAGCATATGATGATCTGTATTACGTGACGCTTACAGCTCGTGATGCATCCGGGAATCTGTATGAATGGAAAGGACTGTATCAGTTTTCGAATCCGAATAAAAGATTGCCTGTTCCGGCAAATGCCCGTCTGGAAGGTGATCAGCTTGTATGGGATTATGATTTCTCGGTCCTTCCGAAGGAAAACATTATCTTCTGTTTAGATATCGTTGCAAGAGATGATGAAGGCAATTATGTTGCCGCCAGAGAATGTTTTACCCGTGAACCGAAGATGGATTTCCCGGGATTATATAAAGGAACATATGATTACAGGATATTGATCTGGGCTGAATCGGTCAATAAGCCTAATCCTCAGAGTGATGAATGCTATGTTAACTTCGAAGATGTTCCTTCGACAGGACCTCAGATAACGGGTCTGAAATATAAGGATGGAATCCTGAGCTGGGATCATGTTCCCGGAGCAACAAGATATTCTGTCACTGCTACTTCATATGATGGTTTTGGGTACCACGATGAAGAATTTGTTACCAGAGGAACCGCTATCGACCTGTCTGAGGAATTCGGCAGTGACCATTATGAAATGGGAATCAGGATATATGCGGAACACAATGAAGGAGACGATGTTGTTTATAATATCAGTACTTTGGGTGAATACTCATTTAAGTACACTTATGACGGTTATCCCTTGATCTACAGAGGCAGGAGGGTAAACAATAACTGGTACCTTGACGATATCTGCGGTGATGGCGGAAGCGTTAAGTATATACCTACCGAAAACAGATTGGTAATTAACAACCCGCATTTTATTGTAACGGATAATACGGATAAGAGCTCTCCGATCATTCAGAGCAGCGGTACGCTGACGGTAGAAGGAAACTGTAATATCAAGTATCCCGCTGCGTTTATTGAAGCGGAGGATCTGATTATCGATTCGGACTCTTCGTTAACGATAGAGTCGGATACGTATGCGATCTCTGCCGATAACATAATAGTTATGGATGGAGTGACCATGGATCTTAAGGGTAAGGGTGATTACATCCTGAGAGCAAATGAATATATGTTGTTTAATGAACTGGTCGATCGCGTATCCGTTGAATCTCTTGATAAGGGCAGTGCGATCGGATGCGGTCTGGGAGGTGAGCGCGGCGTGATCCTCATGTATGACTATACGCATATCCTTATCCCTAAAAACGGCAAGTTGAACGATGATGAGACAGAGATCGTAACAAAAGACAATAAGAAAGCATCAAAGGTGTGGATGTCCTTTGCAGACGCTCTGCCGACTCCTGTTCCGACGGCTACTCCAACGGCAAAGCCGACAACCAAGCCTGACGCAAAACCGACGGCGCAGCCTTCGGTAAAGCCGACTATCAAGCCTGCCGCTTCCTCTACTACGACTCCGACACCTACACCGGTTCCGGTTGAGAAGAAGTCTCAGATCCTCTCATTTGTAGAGCGTCTCTACAGTTGCGTTCTGAACCGTGAGCCTGAGGCGGAAGGAGCTGCATATTGGTCTGATGAGCTCTACGGCTTCCGTCGCACGGGAGCCGAGGTCGCACAGGGCTTCATCTTCAGTGAAGAGTTCGAAAACAGGAAGACTTCAAACGAACAGTTTGTCACGATCCTTTATAACACGTTCTTTAACCGCGCTCCTGATGAGGCCGGAATGAACTATTGGCTTGAGCAGCTTTCATCCGGCGCAATGGACAGAACTGCCGTTGCCAACGGATTTATATATTCTCAGGAATGGGCCGATACCTGCGCATCTTACGGCATCCGCTCAGGCGGTGAATTGAAGCCGACGGGCAATATCGCACCTACCGATCTTACATATGCATTTGTTGAACGCATGTATACGACGGCGATGGGACGCGCTTATGATGAAGAGGGCAGGCAGTATTGGGCAAGTGAACTGGCTAACTTTAATGTTACCGGTGAGTATGTCGGTGCAGCATTCTTCCTGAGTGGGGAAATGAACGGATATGGTCTGTCAAATGAAGAATATCTCGTTAGACTTTATGCTACATTCATGAACCGTGAACCCGATCCTGACGGAAAAGCATACTGGCTCGGTGTCATGGAGGGCGGAATGCAGCGCTCTGACGTGGTCTTCGGATTCACGAGAAGTTCGGAGTTTACCGAGAAATGTGTAGAAGCAAGGATACTTCCTTATTCCTGATAGAGGTGAGAGAAATGAATAATAAGAATCGCATCTTCAGCTTTTTGCTGAGCCTGATAATGATCATGAGTGTTCTGTTTGCAGGTAATTGCGGAGTCAGTGCCGATAAACTCGAGTTTACTAATGTTACGCTCAGTGAAGATGGTGTGCTTACCTGGGATGCACTTGATACGGAATTTATTTATTACCTGCATATCGATATTCCGGGAAAAAGCTACGGGTATGGAATCGATCTGAAAACAAACTCATATGATTTGCACGAGAAACTGTACGAAGACGATCAGCCGGGCGGAACTTACGGTCTGCTGCTCCAAGGTAAGGATAATTCGGGTAATGAATATGAGTGGAAGGGTACATACGTATATGAGTATGTAGAGAGAAACAGGGTTCCCGATCCATACAATTTCAGGCTGGAGGGTAATATCCTTAAGTGGGATCATGATTATGATAATGAAGCGCATTATTACCTTTGGATCTACCCCAAAGGCGAACATTATCGTGACTATGCTTCGGCCTCCACTACGAATAAAGAGGTGGATCTGTCCGGATATTTCTGGTCCGGTACATATGATTACGAGATTTCCATATATGCCAGTGATTATAAATCGGGTCTTGAAGACAGCAATAAGGTATATACGGATCTGTACGGAGTTAAAGCCGAGTCCAAGCTTGTGTCGGGGATCCGATATGATCAGGGAATCCTCAGTTGGGATGATTATCCGGGTGCAACATATTATGGCGTAGAATTGATCTTCGATTATTACGGTGAAGATAAAAAGGTATCCTCTTCAAGTTCTACAACGCATATAGATATTGCCAACTTCGTCGGAAAAAAACCGAAAACGGTCAAAGCAAGAGTAAGCGCTTATAGGGATGTCGGACAAGCTGAAGCGAGAAGAAAACTGACGGTGCCGGCGGATTATACGTTTGAATATAAGTTTGACGGATATCCGTTCAAAGTTTTCGGAGAGCGGGTTAAGGATCCGAGACAACTTTCAGATCTTCTCGGAGACGGCGGAAGCGTTCAGTATAATGCGACAAAGAATCGATTGACGTTCAAGTATACTGAAGGTTCGTATGATGCTGATGCACCTTTGTTTGAGACTGACTCTGATGTGACCGTGGTGGGAAGGGCAGACATAAAGCTTAAGGATGCTTTTATTGTTGCAGGCGGTAAACTGAGATTTGAAGAAGGATGCAGTATAAAAGCAACTTCGGAAAAGAAAGCGCTTATCTCAGCAGGTGAAGTAATACTTTATGAATACCTGGTGATCCATACTCCTCAAAACGGTCGAATAAGTTCGGATAAGAAGACGATCGTTACATCAGACGGAGCCCCTGCAGGGAAGATCTATATCGCTCACAGCTATGATGTTCCGTATGATGCGACTCCGACTCCTACTCCGACTGCCGCGCCGACAAAGGCGCCAACGGCTACGGCAAAGCCGACAGCAAAGCCTGCAGCTCCGACCGCAAAGCCTGCCGGCGTGACAACTACGACGCCTGCTCCTACCGAGGTTCCCGCTGATAAGAAGTCGCAGACTCTCGCGTTCGTAGAACGCCTCTATACATGTGTTCTCGATCGTGAACCCGAAGCTGACGGTGCCGCTTACTGGTCCGATGAGCTGTACGGTTTCAGGAGGAGCGGTGCGGAAGTCGCACAAGGTTTCATCTTCAGCGAAGAATTCGAAAACAGGAAGACTTCGAACGAGCTGTTCGTATCGATCCTTTATAAGACTTTCTTCAACCGTGATCCTGATGAAGACGGAATGAACTACTGGCTCTCGCAGCTCTCAGCAGGTACTATGGATCGCGTGACTGTTGCAAACGGCTTCATCTATTCTCAGGAGTGGGCTGATACATGTGCTTCATACGGTATCCGATCAGGAGGTGACCTGAAGCCGACAGGCAAGATCGCACCTACGGATCTTACTTATGCATTCGTCGAGAGGATGTATACGACAGCTCTCGGCAGATCTTATGACGAAGAAGGAAAGCAGTACTGGGCAGGTGAACTTGCCAACTTTAACGTAACCGGCGAGTTCGTCGGTGCGGCATTCTTCCTTAGCGAAGAGATGAACGGATACGGTCTGTCGAATGAGGAATATCTCGGAAGACTTTATGCGACGTTCATGAACCGCGAACCTGACTTAGACGGACAGGATTACTGGCTTACGGTAATGGCATCAGGTACTCCGCGTGCTGAGGTGGTCTTCGGGTTTACGCGTTCAGCTGAATTTACGGAGAAATGCATCGAGGCAAGGATACTTCCTTATTGATTTCACAGATTACAGGGTCGCTTCGGCGGCCCTTTTTCGAGTGCGCTGTGCAAACATAAATTGACAATGCCTCTCTACCTAATTTATAATTATTACAAATGGGGATTGGAGGCTCTTATGGAAATCAGATCGATCGCCGAACAGAAGATACGTGATAAGGGAATGGTGCTTACTAAGGCTCGTGTGGATATCTTTGAATATATCCTGCGTAAAAAGAATCATCCCAGCTG
>CADCPU010000141.1 GCA_902803365.1 Oscillospiraceae bacterium | reverse complement strand
TGGGTTGACCATTCGGCATCCTTTCCATTTTGCCTTCGCTGATGTCAGTAAGTATCTGTTCTTTCAAAGAACTGTATTCTTTGGCAATATCCGGATTATCAAGCAGATAGTCTCTGAAATACAATTCATCCCAATCACCCGCATATCGCAAATGAAGCAGGAAGACCTTTTCCGCAAATCCGTCAACTGTCATTCCTTTGGCTAACAGGTACTCAAAAGGATTCTCTTTCTTCATGCTGACTTCCACTCCAAAGTCAATTCTCTTCAAGGATTCAACGATACGGTCAACATTAGCTGTACCGTCCAGTTCAAGTAAGATGTCGACAACAGGTTTTGCCTTTATATTGGGGATGGCACTGCTGCCAATGTGATTTATCCTAACGATATCTTTGGCATCTACAACACTCAGGATAGATGCTTTCTCTTCTTCATACCAATCCGCAAACTCCGGCAGAACATCCGCCAGAGTGATCGGGAATGTTTTCTGAAATTCCTGCGGTGTCAATTCGGATACATGTTTTTTTGTGCTGTTCATTTATTTTCCTTTCCGGTCCAGACATGTACTTCCACATAGGCGAATCTACCGAGCGAATCTTTCAGAAAAGTTTCAACAGAACCTCCGCAGGCATGGATCTTCTGAAGGAGTTCTTTCTTCGTCAGCACTTTAGGGCGATCACCCCAGCCATACTGCGCACAACTGTCGCCGATCGTAAAACTGATTTGGTCTTCAGGTATATCATTAAGATCCAATACGAGTTTTTCGCCCTCACTGAACCACTTGCGCAGATACTCACATTCCAAAAGAGTAAACGAAAACGGATGCAAGAGTTCAGGCCTTCCGCCCTTTTCAACGAAGCGGTCGTGCACATACGCATCCGTTTCCTTGCGAGTCGGATAATAATTCGCAAAATCAGCAAACCTGCCAAAGCTCGGATCTTCAGGATGTGCATCAGCAAGTTCCTTTGCTTTGGCAAATGCCTCTTCTTCAGGAAGGTTCATGATATTCTTCCACGGGTCTGTTCCGGGAAAGTAGTAATGGATAATATTCATTTTTGCAGGGCGAAAAAACACCTGATTCGGATAATCGAATTCGACTGTCAGTTCTCCCTCGCAAAAGCCGAACTTCTTGTATAGTGCCCTCGGAGCAGTTCCTTTGTCATCTCCCTCCCGGAATGTCGATACCGTGACTTCACGATTCGGGTCAAGCTCAGAGAGAGCCTTATCGAGCATCAGAGAAGCGATCCCTTTCCTTCTGTATTCCGGATCGACAGCCAGGCAGCAGATCATATTCCTGTTTCTCGAAAAAAGGATCACTCCGCAGATCTTCCCGCCATCCTTCACACAGAGGGCCTGATCCTTACCAATGAATTTCAAGACAGTATTCTCATAATCTGTAAGCCCTTCCTCAGTCTCAAGCCCGGGGAAGTTATCTCTTACCTTACGTACCAAAGACATCCAATCCTGAATATCCTCCGGGGTGCCGTATACAGCTTCCATATGTGATTCTCCTTAATATCCAACACTTAATCGATGCTCAGCCGATCGTACAGAGCTTGCCTCTTAATACATATCCGAGTTTTTCATAACACGCATTTGATGCGACATAGTCCGCATCGGTATAGAGCATGGGGATCAAACCTTCATTCTTGATGATCATCGTGACTTGATATACGAGATGCTCTGCGTAGTGTTTTCTTCGCTCTTCATCACGAGTATAGACCAAACCAACGGATGCCATATCATTTACAGGATGCCAGTCGCAGCTTGCTACTGCTTTGCCTGATGCATTTTTCCAGAAATACATGTTACCTGCTCTTATTCCTTCTTCCGCTTGGATACGGTATTGTTCACGGCTTTCCTTATCGATCCCGACTGCATCGCGGAACATCGCAAAGAATTCCGTCAATTCATCAAGATCATCCAATGTGCACTTATGAAGTTCTCCGTTGACTTCGGTTACAGGCTTTATAGGTGACAGGCAATCATATGCATAGAGATTTGTTGTGATCGACAAAGTCAGCCCTTCAGTCGCGGCTCTGTTTATAAAGTATTGGGCCAGCTCATATTTCAGATTGAAACGGTGATCACCGTCCAAGAGACCGTGTTCTTTGGCACACTCATAAGCACGGCAAAGATCATCTTCCGAAGCATTTTCCGGAGTCCATATCCACACAGGAAATGGCTGATTCGTAAAGCAGATGATGAGCTTTTCGTGATCAGATAACAGCAATTCATTCTTGCCGCTGATTATCCTTGATAAAACTGAAAAAGTATACTTGTCTCCACTTAAGAGTTTATAGTCTCTCTCATCTGCAAATGTATCCATATCATATCTTCCTTGTGCAAAAATAAAGCACTTCGATTATAACACAATAAAAATACCACCCGACCCTAAAAGATCGAGCGGTACATGAGATCAATCTTTGCGTTTTAACACAGCGATCGCTGCATAGTGGAGCACATCAAAACTGTCAGGCACAGTCTCCAGGAACTTTCTGTGTTCCGCATCCCACCTTGCCAGATCCTCCGGAGATAATGAAGCTCCGACTCCTCTGCAGGCGATCATTCGGCCATGCCAGGATTCCTTGGTGAACGGCACCTTCAGATCGTACTCTTCGTGGTATTCGAGA
>CADCPU010000140.1 GCA_902803365.1 Oscillospiraceae bacterium | reverse complement strand
TTCTTGATCTTTGCGGTAGCGAGGAATACGAACAACGTGCAGATCACGATCACCGCAGCGATCAGGATAAGCGATTCTTTAATGACGATCTTATTATCCGTGAGCACACAGGTAACCGTCATAAAGAGCCTGACCGTTCCGCCGGTGAGAGGTATCGAACCGAGCATTCCCAGGATCGAACCGATGATCGCCGCGATCAGATACTGGAATATAAATATCAGTCTGATCTTCATTATGTCAAAGCCCTGCGACTTCAGTACTCCGAGGTCCGTATAATCCATCTCGATCGCAGAACTGATATTGTTATGCATCGTGATCAGCACGACCGCCATCAACAGTGCCTCAAACACGTAGACGAGCTTCGTTCCGATATCAGCATAGAGCTCGCCGCTCTTTCTGAAATCATCGATCGTGCACACCCTGTCCGCGTTACTTATGAGATTACACGAACGCTCCATATCATCCTTAAATGTCTCAAGATCAGTTCCTTCTTTAAAATGGACCTGAATGATGTCGTACAAAAGGAACTTCCTGTCCGTATCATAGATATGGCTTGCCTCCGACACGAGCCTGTCGTAATCTTCGGTGCTGATCAACGCGGTATTCGCCCACCACGTCCTCGGCCTGAAGATCGGATCGTCAAAGAATCCCGCAACAGTGAATTCTTCCAGCCTGTCACCGACCTTAAGCTTGAACTTCGCCCCGATCTTGATCCACTCCAGATCCTTTACCTTATACGGGAGATAGATCTCTCCCTGTTCAACTTTCTCTCCTTTTGCAAAGCCCGTAAAATCCTCATTGAATATCCTGTCGCTGTCATTTGCCGCCCTCAGGAAATTAATGTCCTTGCTCTCGCGCTCGTCAAAGAACTCCTGATCGACAACGCTTATGAACTGCTGCTTATCTATCTCCCTAACCCCGTCATAGGCTCTCATGCTGTTTTCGATATCTCCCGTATACAGATCGTCCAGGATGAGCACCGTCGAATCACCGAAGTTTGCGATCTTGAATCCCTCGTCTATCGCCTTCTTCGTATTGTTGGCATTACTCAGCGTCGGTATAAACGAAAACACGATCATAAAGATCAAAAACACTACCCCTGCAAACGAACTCTTCTTATGCCTTATGTTCGCCAGGGTCAATATAAATACACTCTTCATGGCAGGTCACCACTTCATCGCCGTAAGCCAGCTGTTGACCTGACTTTGACGGCTCTTCTCGTTCTCAGGCTCATAAGGCGCGAGCTCCAGATCTCCTATCACCTTGCCGTCCTCAATGTACAGGATCCTCGTGGCACGAAGCGCCGCCCTCGAATCATGCGTGACCATCACGATACTCTGTCCGCCCCTGTTAAGTTCCGTCAGAAGGTCCAACACTTCAGTCGTGTTCTTTTTATTAAGCGCACCCGTCGGCTCGTCCGCGAACAACAGCTTCGGCTGATTTATCATAGCCCTGCAGATCGCACATCTCTGCTTTTCGCCGCCTGAACACTGCGACGGCATATGAGTCTTTATCTTCTCGATCCCCATAATGCCCATCAGCCTGTCAGCCTCAGCATCGACCACATTTCCCGGCCTGCCTCCGAGGTAGCCCGGCACCGTGATATTCTCCTTGAGCGAGAGATTACTTATAAGATGCATCTCCTGGAATACAAATCCGAAGTCCCCGTGCCTCAATTCCGACAGTTTCTTCTCAGATGCCTTGACGATATCAACGTCGCCGTATATCACACTTCCCGCATTCGCGCGATCCATTCCCGACAGCGCATAGAGCATCGTCGACTTACCCGAACCCGACGCGCCCATGATAACAGTAAAGTCGCCCTCATAGATGTCCAGATCCACACCCGTCAGGATATGCACCTGTCCGCCGTTATGCGCAAAACTCTTGCAAAGTCCTCTTGCAGATAAAATAGTATTTTTCATGCTCTCTATCCTTTCAGTTTATGCGCATACTCTACCGCTCCATCTATTAAGAAATCCTTAAGAGTATCTTCACCTCAAGCCCGTTATCATTACGAAGGCTCACTTTGCCGCCGCTCTTCTCGATAATGTACTTTACCGTATAAAGCCCGAGACCAGAGCCTTCCTTATCTCCCGCATTCTTGCCCCTGTAAAACTTCTCAAAGACAAACGGCAGATCCTCATCCGCGATCCCCGGCCCCTGATCCTTAAATATCACGGCCGCCATATTATCCTCATGCGTGAGCGTCACATCGATCGGCGTCCCCGCATACTTATTCGAATTGCTGATGATATTCTCCACGACCTGCGACAGTCTCGCGATATCCATATTCACGAACATCTCATACGAAGGTCTCGAAAAATGTATCCTTCCTCCCTCTGCATCCAGCTCCCCCAGAGTCTTCTCCAGGAACCCCGCAAGTTCAAACTTCATCGGATACATCTTAAGCTTATCCATATCCGTGAGCGAATGCATCAGAAGATCTTCCGACAAACCGCTAACCTCATCACACTTATCCATGATCGTCTTAACGAACTTATCCCTCGCCTCGGGATCATCGCCCATCCCCATCTCGAGCGCTTCAGCATACGCCCTTATAGAAGAGATCGGCGTCTTTATGTCATGCGACAGCGTGGCGATGACCGTCTTATTATTTTCGATCGCCTCCTGCTCGCCTTCGCGCGCCCGCTTGATCTCGTTTCTCATACTGTCAAAAGCGAACGTAAACTTACCAAAGTAATCGCCCTTCTCATATTCGAGCGGCACATCAAGCTGTCCGACCGACACCTTATCCGCGAAGTCCTTGAGCTTTTCGAAAGGCCTTATTATCCTTATCGCCAGATACGTGCTGCCGCCGAGTATGATCAACACGCATACACCCGTTACAACCAGCACCAGGTAATCCGTCTTGGCTCTCTCCTTATTAACGATATCGGTCCTCAGCTCCTGCGCCTTCTTTGACGCATTCTCGTTATCGCCTTCTCTTATAAGATTGTCCACCTCATTTGCCGCTATCGCAAACTCGCGCCCGTGATCGTTCTGCCTGACTATAACCGCAAACGCGATCACTCCCAAAGCCATAACCAGCACCGAAGCTATTATCGCAACCGCAATCAGTTTCTTCATAGTCAGCCCTCATCCCCGGTCTCGAGCATATACCCGAGTCTCCACACGGTCTTTATGTACTTGGGCTCAGCGGGATCATCCTCGAGTTTCTCCCTAAGCCACCTTATATGCACAGTAAGCGTAGACGCCTCCACATCCGCGAAAGCACCCCACACCTCATTGAGCAATTTCTCCTTCTGGATAGCGGTATTCTTATTCCTGCACAGATACTCAAGCAGATCAAACTCCCTAGCCGCCATCTGCACTTTAACGCCGCCCTTGGTCACTGTCCTTGAATTAAGATCGACCTTAACATCTCCAAAGCCCGTAACTTCTTCTCCCGCCGTCTTATACGCACGCCTTAAAAGCGCATTGACACGCGACAAGAGTTCTTTCATGGAATACGGCTTTTGCAGATAATCGTCTCCGCCTATATCAAAGCTTTCTATCCTGTCTTTTTCCGATGTCCTCGCGCTCGCAAATATCACAGGCACGCCCGAATACTTCCTCAGATCTTCGCATATCTCAAACCCCGTCGCTCCCGGAAGATTTATATCCAGGATCAGCAGGTGAAAACTCGTTTTCGAGAGTTTCTCATAAGCCTCATCGGCGCTGTACGCGATATCCGTCTCATACCCGCACCCGTTCAGCATCTGCGCGATAATCTGCGCGAGCTCTTTCTCATCATCAACGACCAGGATCTTATACATCAGAGCTTCTCCAACATATTCTCCGGATCAACAGCCGCCTTGACCTTATCATTAGCCATAACGATAACGCCCTCTTCATTAATGAGATAAGTCGTCCTCACTACACCCATCGACACCTTGCCGTAATTCTTCTTTTCCTTCCAAACATCATAAGCCTGAATGACCTTCTTCTCAGTGTCAGACAAGAGCGTAAACTTAAGTCCGTAATTAGTCTCAAACTTCTTATGCGACGCAACCGAATCCTTACTTACGCCAAGCACCACAGCACCCTTCGATTTGATCTGCGGCAGCCTTTCCGAGAATCCGCAAGCCTGCTTCGTGCATCCCGATGTATTATCCTTCGGATAGAAATACAGGATAACCTTCTTACCCCTGTAATCCGACAACTTATGGACCTTACCGTCCTGATCCTCCAATTCAAAATCCGGAGCAACAGTTCCAACTTCGAGCATACTTTAAGCCTCCCTGCGTTTGTAAGTTTCTTTTATAAGAGTATAATACAAAATCATGCAAACAAGGAGTAACATTATGATCTCTAAGAATATCAAAGAGAAACTGGCATCAGGCTCTCTCATCAGAAAAATGTTCGAGGAAGGCAACAAGCGCAAAGCCATCTACGGCGCAGAGAACGTTTTCGATTTCTCCATCGGCAACCCTGACCTCGAGCCTCCAAAGGAAGTTAAAGACGCCCTCAAGGCAATCGTCGAAGAAGACGTCCCGGGCGGCCACGGCTACATGAGCAACAGCGGCTACGAAGCAACCCGCGCCGCTATCGCCAAGAAGCGTTCCGAAGAATCCTCCGTCACAGTAGACGCATCCGCAGTCTGCATGACCGTAGGCGCAGCAGCAGCCATGAACGACGTATTCCACTCCATCCTCGACCAGGGCGACGAAGTAATCCTCCTCGCTCCGTTCTTCATGGAGTACATTAACTACATCGACAACCACGGCGGCGTCCCTGTGATCGTCCAGACAGACGACAAGTTCATGCCCGATGTTGACGCCATCATCGCAGCTGTTACACCGCGCACCAAGGCGATCGTTATCAATTCACCTAACAACCCGTCCGGCGTAGTCTACTCCAAGGACCTCCTCTGCGCACTCAATGCCGCTCTCCTCAAGCAGGATCACGTAATCCACGTCATCTCCGACGAGCCTTACATCGAACTTGCTTACGACGGCATCGAAGTCCCTGCAGCTCTCGACTGCTTCGACAACCTGATCATCTGCTACTCCTGGAGTAAAGCACTCTCCCTCCCGGGCGAGCGTATTGGCTACACTCTCGTCAGCCCCAAGCACGCAGACTACGACGACCTCACGGCAGCGATCGTCCTCTCCAACAGAACACTCGGCAGCGTCAACGCTCCTGCCATCTGGCAGAAAGTCGTCGAGCGCGCCCTCTACGCCAAGGTCGACGTCCCTAACTACGAGCACCGCCGCAACCTCCTCTACGCCAACATCGTAGAGTCCGGCTTCGAAGCCGTCAAGCCAAACGGCGCGCTCTACATCTTCATGAAGACACCAAACGGTCTCTCCGACTCCGAATTCGGCGACATCTGCGCAAAGCACAACCTGCTCCTCGTCCCGGGCGCAAGCTTCAAGCGTCCCGGCTACTGCCGCCTCGCGTTCTGCGTCTCCGAGCAGACCATCATCAACTCCCGCAGAGCCTTCGAAGCAGTCGCTTCCGAACTCGGCCTAAAGTAATCCATCCGGATCCCCGCGCCTCCCTCACCGGAGGCGCTTTTTTTTGCGTGAAATACAGAATTACATATTATATGTAAGTTTTTCTTACTAACCCGTAAAACTTACATATTATGGGTCAGAAAAAATCGCTATTCACAACAAAACTACATATTACATGTAATTTAGAATGAGAGTATTTTGAAACTTACATATTATGGGTCAGATTTTTCTCCATCTTCCTCAAAAATTACATATTATATGTAATTCGAGGCCTTCCATTTTCATATGAAAGAAAAGTTGGCACTCTATTCACACATAAAACGTGATAGGCTAAAAATAAAAAAGGAATAAGGAAAATGGAATACAAAACAATTTGGTACACACAACCTTTGAAGGACTTAATCTCAAACGTCTTCAAAACTTCATCTTTGAATACTGCTATAAACATAGCATTTCTCTTATGCCCCGCATATGATGTTCAAGATCTTCAAAAAACTTCCAGAGGAAAGCTTGTCCATCATACGCAGATTGACGCATCAACCTTCGCCACCCTCAAGTCCATCCGCGCCACGATCAAGCAAACCTACCACATCACCCTGTCCTACTCTCAAATCGCAGAGCTTGTGATCACCAAAGCCATCGAACCGACACCGCAGCGCATAGTCTCCATGAACGTCCACGGTTACAAAGCAAGACCCTCGCTCCTTGCTGACCGCTGCCGCCGCATCGCGGAACTTCTCAACAACGTGATGCCGTACGCGATCTTCCTTCAGGAACTCGTGACGGGCGGCGACATGGAAGTCATCAAGGCAATGACAAACACCCTCAAGGC
>CADCPU010000139.1 GCA_902803365.1 Oscillospiraceae bacterium | reverse complement strand
TCGATCTCAAAAACATACCCATCCTGTCCGAGAAGAAGCATATCTTTGTATAAGATAACATCATCAACAGTTTTCACATCCTCACTGAGATCTGTTGTTTTGGTTATCTTAAGATCTTTATCAATGGTGTTAATGCAAAAGCCTGTTTTATATCCATTATCATCAGGAAGATAGTGTCCCAAGACCATTATCTCTCCGTTGTACTCAAAAACAGAATCAATCTGCGAATCAAATCCGACAACATAAGCCCTGTATGCCGTACCATCCGTTCTGGTCGGATCCTCCTCTGTAACAGGATCCTTTTTTCCACATGATATCAGCAAGAACGGAAGTAATACTACAGATAGATATTTCAGTATTCTGTTCTCCATAACGGCTCACCTGTAAAAGCATTAATTAAGCAAGTATACGTACCCGGCTTTTCTTCATTTGTTTCAAAATCTCTGACCTTGTATCTGATACTGACACTCCACACAGGAACAAACCAACATTCATCCGGTATATCGACCTCTACATCAAAAGAAGATCTTGAATCAAATTCAAATAAAGGAATATATCCGAATTCGACCATGTATATTTCTTTATCTTTCTCTCCGCAGAGAAACAGTTTTCCAATCGCAGGCGTTTCTTCAGGCAACCATTCTTCCGGCATCATGATCGTTCCCTTATTTTCAGTTGACTTAAAATCCGTAAAAGCATCCCATCCGTGATCACAACCTGCGCGCATAACATAACTGTAATCACCTTTATCGGCAACAGCAAAATATGCAACACGAAGATGTTCACCTTCCAGCTCATCAGACCAATAAAGACGAAGATTAGTATCAGAAAATAATAACGGAGCACCATCTATGGATTGTCTATAGATCAACAAGCGCTCGTAGCCGCAAACATCAATCGGTGTATCATATTCAAGGACATTGCTTTGCGAATCAAATCCAATATCCTCAATATAATCAGAATAGCCTATATCCGCATCATCAGAGTATCGCACCGAGTCCAATGTATCAAAAGTGTAATCTTCCATACCTCCATATATTCCGATCGACGATTCCATGCTATGCTTCGAATAACCGTCATCATTTATTTCACTGCAGGCAAACCAATCATCAGCTTCAGGCGCTATGTATTTCCTTCCATCTTCAGGATCCTTATAATAGCAATAAGTTCCGGCTGTAGTATCGTCTTTACGGAGCAATTCCCAGCTCGAAGGCAAAAAAGATGACGAATTAAAAGTCTGATATATCTTTTTCCCCTTGTAAAGACTGTACTCTTTCTCTCTGATATCTTTCGGACAGAGCACTGCAGCATTTATCTTAAAATCTCCGACTTCACCCATGATCCGCCCGTCTTCAACGATCAATGGCTCTGCCGGATCATGCTCAATCGCAGTTTCTTCAACCTTGTCGGCTGTGATAATCTTTATGCTGTTTTCTGTTGAACTTCCCTCACTGACAGATGACTCGATTTCCGCCTTATTACTGCAAGATGTCAAGCCAACTAGAAGCAATAATATAAGTATGGATGTTAATGCCTTTTTATTCATTTATGCTGTCCAATTAAAGAATACCGATTGCGTTGGCGCTGAACAATTACTATTACATTTAAGCACATAACTTTGGCCATAACCACCATATCCTGAGTAATAACTAACACTTATGCCAGTCTGTCCAATTGATCCTGCAGGGTATGGGTATGAATTAACTCTACAAGTCGCAAGACCGGATGCCATAGTACCATTAACACCTGTATATGCTCTAAAATACAATTCATAGCCGGAAGGATACCATTGATTAGGCATACCATAAAAGGATACTCCAGAACAATAAACATACCAGGAAAGATTATTATCGGATACTGTCTTTGTGCTTGACCAACTTGAATTTGAACCTATAGTAACACTCTCAGCCCAAACAACATTTGCCATTAGTATAATCACCATAACAGAAGAAATAAAAGATAAAAACCTCTTCATTAATTTTTCACCTCCTGCTTTGTGCATTAACATCCATACTATTAATCACCACCTAGACTTCCTGTATGATCACACGTCAAAGTTACAGAATAATATACACTTTGATTCAATCTAGTTGCTGTACCACTTGTACGACAATAAGCTGTTGAATATGACATATTACCCATTGAGCACCCCGGTGTACTTGACCACAGACTAAGAAGAACCGGTATAAACTGACCCGAAACAGATATTGGATTACAGTAAGTATTCCCATATGAAAAAGTTCCTTCTACAGTCACTTCAAATATCTTATTCCCGTTTTGTGAATAGTAATTCTTACTGGCTGAACCAGTTACTGATCCACGCATTGATTGCAATTCACAAACGGTTGTTGTAATTACCAGGCAATTCTCATAATCAATCTCTACTGAGAAAGAAATTAAATCTCCGATATTTACTTCCGGAATACTATTGGTATAAGCCAAAAGCATCTCATCAAATTCTTCTTTAGTAGAAATATTATTATTTTCTACATATGCTATCATATCGAATTTTTCATTTTCATCAGCAAATGAAATTATAGGCAAAATTAATGCCATCATAATAATCAAGCAAATTGAAATAATGCAGTTAAATATCTTATTCATCTCTTCTTATCACCTTCACTTTCGTTGTATCTGATAAAACATAATCAGGTGACTTAAACCATTCCACCCAAATCAAGAACAGTAATAAAAGCACAATAATGATTCCAAAAACAACAATAAGTATATTTCTAATCTTCTGTTGTCTTTCAAGTTTCAGGTTATCAATGACGCTTTCAATCTGCGAGTTCATTTCGACTCGAATCTCAGATATATCAGATGACACTTGATTTACTTTATCAGTAATATCCTCAATAGGTTTTTTATTGGACAAATCTTTATCATATATGTCCTCACTGACAAGTTCATTTATATCAACCTCCAAATATTGCGCTATCTTCGAAACACTTTCAGCATCTGGTACGCATTCTCCTCCTTCCCATCTGCACAAAGTACGTTTACTAACACCAATGTGCTCAGCCAGAACGCTCTGAGTCACCCCTTGCCTAAGTCTAATACTCTTAATTCTTTCACCAATCATATAAATCACCTGTACCTTTGTCGTAACTTAACCATATCAGAACACAATCTGGTTTCAATAGACAATTGTGTCAATAAGGATGACACATTTGACACAAAAAAAACAAATTTCTTTGATTTTCAAGTGGAACAGAAACTTAAAAGACCTAAATTTGTAAATATGGTATTACTACTAAAATATTATATTAAAAGTTTTTCGCATCATTCCTAGATAAAAGTGGAACTATTCGTTCTTACAATTAAACTGGCGCCGAAAAAAGCAAGTGAAAAAACAGAAGCCGTGTACAGATACTTACGAGACCCGCTTGATTACAATAACAGATCCATGTTATGGCATCAAGACATTAAGCCGCTTGCGGTGCCTTCGCCAGTCTTGACGCTCAATCACACGGATCTGTATGAAAGTGACAAGTGGGTCTTGCAAAGCTTCACTTCCATACAGATCAGCCAAAACAGAAATATGTATGGAGTTTTTTCCGGCTGATCTGAGCACAGTTCCATACAGAATGAAGAAATCAACATTTTGTATGGAGTTTTTAAACCTCGCTTTCCATACAAATATATAAGAAACGTTTCGTGTATGGAACAGCACGTGCCCACCCACAAAAACAAAAACCGCCGGCAGGTTCATACCCGCAGGCGGCTTTAAAATATTTCAGCTATAGATTGATCAGATTCCGTTGATCGTGGAGATACCCGGGATCGTTTCCTCGAGTACGTCGAGGAGGATCTTAACGGTATCAAGTGATGTGAAGAGCGTTACGCCATTCTGGATAGCACAACGGCGGATAGCAACACCGTCTTCAAAGTGGACACCTGAGAGGATCGCACGTGTATTAATGATGTAGCTTACATAACCTGCGCGGATGGAATCGAGGATCTCAGTGCTGCCCTCGGAGAGCTTGCCCCTGATACGTGTCCTGATGCCGTGCTGCTTCAGGTAGTTCGCGGTACCTGCCGTAGCTTCGATATTGAAACCAAGATCGTAGAACTTTCTGATAAGAGGAAGTGCTTCTTCCTTATCCTCATCAGCGAGAGTAACGATAACCGTACCGTAACCCTTCATCTTGATGCCGGATGCCTGGAGTGCCTTATAGAATGCACGGTTCAGGCGCTTGTCGTAACCGATGGCCTCACCTGTTGACTTCATCTCAGGAGAGAGGTATGAATCCATACCGTCGAGCTTCTGGAATGAGAATGCAGGAGCCTTTACGTACCAGCGGTCGGACTGTTCAGGAGGTGTAAGACGTGTTACGCCCTGCTCCTTGAGGCTGATGCCGAGCATTGCCTTTGTCGCGATATGAACGAGGTTCTGGTCTGTTGACTTGCTGAGGAACGGAACGCTTCTTGATGCACGAGGGTTTACCTCGATTACATAGACGCTGTCGTCCTTGTCTACGATGAACTGAATGTTGAAGAGACCTACGATGCCGATACCGAGACCCAGGCGAGTCGTGTAATCACAGATCGTATCCTTGACCTTCTGTGAGATCGAGAACGGAGGATATACGCTCGTACTGTCACCGGAGTGGACACCTGTACGCTCAACGAGCTCCATGATACCAGGGATAAATACTTCCTTACCGTCACAGATAGCGTCGACCTCGACTTCTTTACCTACGAGGTACTTATCGATAAGGACAGGCTTGTCCTCATCAACTTCAACGGCGTTCTTCAAGTACTTAACGAGCATCGTCTCGTTAGCAACGATCTCCATTGCACGGCCGCCCAATACGAATGAAGGACGGACGAGAACAGGATAGCCGATCTTTTCAGCGACCTTCTTACCTGTCGGGATATCTGTAACAGCTTCACCCTTAGGGTTAGGGATCTCGAGAGATTTGATGACGGCATCGAAAGCGTCACGGTTCTCGGCCTTTTCGATGGCGTCACAGTCAGTACCGATGATCTTGACACCGCGGCGGTGGAGAGAATCAGCGAGGTTGACTGCCGTCTGACCGCCCAATGTTGCGATAACACCGAGAGGCTTCTCGAGATTGATGATATTCATTACGTCTTCGGTAGTCAGAGGCTCGAAGTAGAGCTTGTCTGCCGTTGTATAGTCTGTTGATACAGTCTCAGGGTTGTTGTTGATTACGATAGCCTCATAACCGCACTCCTGAATGGTCCTTACTGCGTGGACAGTCGAGTAGTCGAACTCGACACCCTGACCGATACGGATAGGACCCGAACCCAAAACGATGACCTTCTTTGCATCGGATACGATCGACTCGTTCTCATCAGCATATGTCGAATAGAAGTAAGGTACATAGCTCTCAAACTCGGAAGCACATGTATCGATCATCTTGTAGACAGGAGCGATGTTGTTCTTGAGACGGAGTTCATATACTTCGTCCTCGGTCTTGCCCCAGAGTTCAGCAACATAAGAATCGGAAAATCCCATCTTCTTTGCTTCGATCAGGTGCTCCATAGATCCCTTGTTTTCTTCCATCTCCTTCTCGAAATCAACGATCTTCTTGATCTTATCGAGGAAGAACATATCGATCTTCGTGATGTCGTAGATACGGAATATATCCACACCCAGCCACATGAGCTGTGAGATAGCATAGATTCGGTCGTCTGTGCCTTCCTTGATGTACTCGAGCAGATCATCTACGGACATGTGCTCGGAATCGAACTTTGTCATGTGGATGTGGTTCTTGCTGTCCTCAAGAGAGCGGATAGCCTTAAGAAGGCTCTCTTCGAAAGTACGGCCGACGCTCATTACCTCACCTGTCGCCTTCATCTGCGTGGAGAGCTTGTTCAAAGCTGCAGGGAATTTATCGAACGGGAATCGAGGCATCTTTGTTACTACATAGTCGAGTGCAGGCTCAAAGCATGCAGGTGTGTTCGCAAGCTCGATCTCGTCAAGGTTCATGCCTACGGCGATCTTAGCGGATACACGTGCGATCGGATAACCGCTGGCCTTGGAAGCAAGAGCGGAAGATCTCGATACACGAGGGTTAACTTCGATTACATAGTATTTAAAGGAATGAGGATCAAGTGCGAACTGGCAGTTACATCCTCCCTTAACTCCGAGTGCACGGATGATCTTGAGGGCACTGTCACGGAGCATGTGATATTCCTTGTTTGTAAGAGTCTGTGAAGGAGCAACGACGATGGAGTCACCTGTGTGGATTCCTACAGGATCGAGGTTCTCCATGTTACATACCGTGATGGCTGTATCGTTGGCGTCACGGATTACCTCGTACTCGATCTCCTTATAGCCCTTGATACTCTTCTCGATAAGGACCTGATGTACAGGCGAAAGAGCAAGAGCATTCTTCATCATTACCTTGAGTTCTTCAGGGTCATCGGCAAAACCGCCGCCTGTACCGCCGAGCGTGAATGCAGGACGGAGGATGACAGGATAACCGATCCTGTCTGCTGCAGCGAGAGCTTCCTCGATGCTGTATGTGATC
>CADCPU010000138.1 GCA_902803365.1 Oscillospiraceae bacterium | reverse complement strand
GCAGCAGATAGCCGTATCGTCGAGGGAGAGTGTTTTCGAGGGCTTCGCGAATTCGGGAGAATTCAGTGCACTGTGCTGCGGTTATGGCATCCAGGCAGGCTTTTATACCTCCGCCTATCCGCTCGAACAGGTCAAGAACGTTAATCTCTTTGTTGACAGGATGTACCGGGGGACGCTCGGAAGGATCGGCGATAAGGACGGTCAGACTTATTGGGTCTACGGGCTGCTGAGTGGTCAACTGAACGGAGTCTCGTGTGCCGAGACGTTCATCCTGGGTGATGAATACAAGTCACTTCGAAGAGACTTTTACGGGTATATCAATGACCTGTACCGCCTCTTTATGGGCCGCGAAGGCGATGGGGAAGGTATCCAGTATTGGATTGATCAGTTGGGATACGGTTATTCGAGGGAATATGCGTTTGAAGGCTTTGCCAACTCACCTGAATTTGATGCGATCTGTGCTTCATACGGTATCCCGCGAGGCTTCTATCAGGCCGCGTATAAAGGCGAAAGCGTTGCGGCGAAGCTCTCTTCTATCTCGGGTGTATCAGGCGTCGAGAGGTTGAATGATTCAACGATGTACGGTTTTAAAGTCGAGCAACCTGTTGACTGGAACAAGCCTGACGGCGAGAAGTTTCAGCAGACTGTCAGCCTGAATTATGCGGGTTACGAGATGAATACCGTTTACTGGGTAGGCGGTTATTCGGTCGATTATCCGACAAGTGAGATCAGCGAGGAATATAACTGCAATTGTGTCTCGATGGAATACAGATTCTTCGGTGATTCGGTACCGGCAGGGTATGATGCCAAGAGCGCCAAGTATGCAGATCAGGTTACGCCTGATAACGCGGCCAAGGATTTCCACCATGTCATTGAACTGGTGTCACAGATCTTCCCTCAAAAGCGTGTCTTTTCCGGGGTCAGCAAGGGCGGCGAGGTAACGAACTATCAGGCGTACCGTTTCCCGGGCGATGCGGATGTATTCGTTGCATATTGTGCACCTCTATATAAGGAAGTCTCAGCTCCGGGTCTTGGCGACTATCTGTTTAATAAAGTGGGCGACGACCGATACGGCAAAGAGGAAGCCAAGAAGATAAGGGATACTCTGCTGGATTTTGAACTGGCACATTTTGAGGCAAGGGAACAGATCCAGGATGCACTTTTGATGTACCGCGGATACACTCCGAGCTACCTTGAGAAGAGCGGTATCGATGCTGATAAATTGTTTGACTTCGATGTGTATCTGATCGCTTTTTCCGCATGGAAGTACACCAGTTTCGATCAGATGATGTACGACATCGTAGACAAATATCGCAAAGGCGATGAGAGCTACATCGAAGATCTGCTGGAGTACTACAGCCCGGATCCTGAACAAGAAACTGCGAGACATGAATTTAAACAAGAACCATCGACGTTTAATTGTAATTTTGATATTGACTGTATAAGGAACTTCGGAGGCTACAGGATGGAATTTAAGCCATTGCGCGATGCCCTCAAAGCCAAAGGTTCTTCTGCATACATCGCATTCACAGAGGAAGACGAGAAGGATCTCTGGAATTTCAAGTACGAGTTATCCGAAGAGGTCATCAAAGCGATAGAAGATGACTATGACACGACGCTTTACAGCCGTATGATCGAATGGACGCACAAGACACAAGTCCCGGTGATCGAGCTTTACGGCAGTTCGGATTCCTTTACGGTCTTCATGATACCTCCTGTCGACGATAATCCGAACTTCCATGTCTTTGTCGGAAAGTACGAGGATCATTCCGATTCATTCGCCGATTCCGAAGTTTGGCCGGATGTCTGCGAGGTGCTGGATCCGATCATAGGGTGATAGTAGTGCGCCGGATGAACAAAAGAAAAGCATAAGGAGGATAAAAAACTCCTTTGCCCTCGGTAAACTTTTGGTTTACCGAGAGTCTTACAAGGAGGCTTTTGCTATGCTGAATTTACTCAGATTGTGATCGAGATTCCCTTGTGGTCAAATCCTTCTTTATAGAAGAATTCCGCCTTGATGGCGTTGATATCAAACTTCTTAAAGAAAGCGTGATCGAGATGGATTCCGTTATGCCAACTGCTGTCGTTTATTCCTTCCTTAAGGATGAGGTTCCTCATATAAAGCTCGTCTCTCAACACGTGGAAATTGTAGTTCTTCTGAGCTTTGCCTATGTAATTGTTGGGATCATAGGGACCATAGAAATCACCGTAGTGTAAGGCATTATTTCCATCCATTAAGAGGACTGCTTTGTGATCGCTATTAAGGTCTCTTTCCAGAGCTTCGAGCATCTGACGGAAGGAGCAGAGCTCTGCATTGTAACATTTGGGAGTCGGAGCGTTGCCGTTCTTGAACTGTCCGTAATGAGGAATTCTTCCTCCTATGATATCTGTAGGTTCACCGTTCAGTTCGCTCGTTACGCGGAGGTAGTTAGGATGGGCTACCTCGCTTGATGCTACTGAATTTGCTCCTACTCCTCTCCCCGTGAACTTCTGAGGAGCTACGTTTCCGAGTTCGTTGGTTCCGAGCACTTTGATCTGTGATCTGCCCCCGATCATGACCTGATTACTCTCGGGATGCGGGGTGCTCTTATAGAGCTTAAATCCCTCACGGGCAATGCTGTTCTTGAAGCTGTCAAAGTCTTCCGAGTTTTCGGAGGCTTCGACGAGTACGAAGATGTCGCACCCGTCCTTCTCCTTGACGATTTCCATGCACCCGGCGGCAGGAAATACCTGACCGCCCCTCATGCATCCTGTGTTAATGTATTTGATCCTCATATAAGATCACTCCTTTCTCATCTTTTCGATCATGTCGTTAGCTCTTTCTACAGGGAGTTTGCCTATCAGTGCTGCGAAGATCGGAAAACACATGCTCTCGAATCTTTGGGGCTGCGTTCTGATGATATCCTTCAGCACCCTCATAGTGCCTTCCTTACTGAAAGGGTAAAAGAGCGCCCTGTTGTAGAAGGATTTCCAGAAGATGTCTCCGTCCTCGCGGTTGATGCAAAGT
>CADCPU010000137.1 GCA_902803365.1 Oscillospiraceae bacterium | reverse complement strand
CTGTCGTTTCGTTATGGTATCCGCTATTGGATACGCCACCGAGATACTTAACAAAGAAATCTCTGGCCGTTTCCAACTCATTTACATACATGGCAATATGTTCTATCTTCAAAATCGTCCTCCCTTATCCTGCTAATGTATTATCTTTCTTAATTCATCCTTAATACCTCTATGAATTACACTTTGATCCTGTCCGGTTCTCCAAATACACCTTCGCATTATCTCTTAATCTATAGGCCGAAAAATCAAACATAGAGATAATTATATCTTTATGCGGTTCTTTTGATAATCCGCAACAATCAATAAAATCATCACCTAAAAATCATCCGTCCTTACTTCTACACATTACACCTGATCTCCTCCGAAAGAGCTGTAAAATTCCGCTTTATAAGCTCTCCGAATCGAGTATGATGGTAAAAGGACCGTCATTTGTAAGGCTAACCGCCATGTCAGCACCAAAGCTTCCGGTTTCGGTATTGATCCCGTAACCGTCACGAAGCCTGCCAATTGCATATTCATACAGTTCATTCGCATGCGAAGGATCTCCGGCCTTAATAAAGGATGGACGGTTGCCCTTTCTGCAATCCGCATAGAGCGTGAATTGTGAGATAAAGAGGATTGAACCTCCCACCTCACTAAGAGAAAGGTTGGTCTTGCCGTTTTCGTCTTCAAATATGCGGAGTCCGACAAGCTTTTTAAGCATCTTGTCTGTTATTTCCGCAGTATCTTCATTACAGGCTCCGAAAAGAACGACAAAGCCCCTGTCGATACTTCCCCTTATTTCATCATCAATTCTAACTGAAGCGCTGCTCACGCGCTGAATCACCATTTTCATATACACCCTCCTAATATTTACTCAATTTTATTCTCGTTGTCATCATAATCTTTCATTTCACCATAGAAGTTGACTATGATGGAGGTAATAAGTGCAACCACTACGATCCCGTAGAGACCAAGTATGACCGATAGTATGCGTCCAATGGGTGTGACTGCGGTAAAGTCCCCAAAGCCGATTGTGGTGACGATGGCAAAACAGTACCACAGCGCATCCGGGAAGGTAGGTATGCCATCCTCAAGCTGAACCAGCACAAGCGAAAACGCCACTATCAGCAGCACCATACCAAAGAGGATCTCTGCCGCATAAGTCTTGCGCACAATCTTCTTAAGCATGGGCATATCAATGTGGGAAAAGGCAATGGAAGCAATATAGGCAACGCTTTGCCAGGCAATGAACAGGATCATCGAGATCATATCTATCTGCCACAACAGAATTACGATCATCGCGATCAATGCAAGATTGATCAGCGTGCTTCGACGTGTCCGGTTCCTCATGATGACAAGAACCCTGCTCAAGATAAGCGAAGCTTCGTAGAGCCATACCACTATCCTGAAGTGGGTATCCTTTGTATAGCCTTCAAGATCGAGCATCGCGCCTGCGGCACTTTGCCGTGAAAGCAGTATCAGTACTGCACAGATCAGGAATATAACAATAAAAACCGCGTGACGCAAGACATCCAGCCGGTGCTTCTCCCGTGGGAGACAGAGGCGGATCAGTTGGGACATTGCCATTCCGAGAAACATCAGAGCTACCACATTCCATTTCCCAGAGGCACTGCCGCTTTCTATTGCTTTATAAAAATAATCTATGTAGTATCCGGCCAACGACAGAACCGCCAGGGATAATAAACCATCCAGTGCTGTGAATATAACGACATGCTTTGGTGAATTATACATACTCATTAAGCCTCTTTTCTGCTATATATGGATTACCGGTACACAGGACAGGACCGGATCCCTGCCGGGTGTCAGTCGTCGATGGAATAGAATTCCGTACGTACCTCGTCTGTCTGGATCAATATGGCGCTTTGATTGAAATCACGAAGTATTTCGCGCGCAGCGGCATGAACTTCATCCAAAGTTGTATCGCTCAGATAGATCACAAGAGAATATTCATGATAAATTATTCCATTATCCTTCCATCCACCGCTTGCCTCCTGAATCGTAAAACCGCCAAAATGCTCGTTCAGAATTTTCTCTGCTCTTGCCTTTGCTTCGTCCGGGCTGCATACCGGCTCATTGGTATCCTTGTCAT
>CADCPU010000136.1 GCA_902803365.1 Oscillospiraceae bacterium | reverse complement strand
GGAATTGCAGACTGCAAGAGATCCTGTGCTTCTCCCGTATAGAAGAGAGTCTTAGCAGTTACTTCTGAATCAGGCTCTGTGCCGACGATCTCGAAATCCAATGTTGCCGTAACAGCATCATCGCCTTCACCGACTGTAACCTTTGCGGTATAGTCGCCTGCATCGATAACATCAGCTGCATCGATCTTGGTATCATCCTGATAGTATTCGATCTCAACATCAGGGAATGCCGTCGTATCGTAGCCTTCATTCAATGTACAAGCTTTTACCTGACCGTCCCATACAAGATCCTCAGGAGCATTGATGCTCAATGTAAGACCTTCCGTGATACTACAACCGTCACCGCAAGTAGCCGTGATGGTATTGGCAGCATCGCCTTCACCGACAGCGTATGTGAATACGTGGGTGTGACCACCCGTATATGTGAAGGTAACCTTAGGAGCAAATTTCTCCGCATCTTGCGTTATACTATTCAAAGCGCTGGCATGTCCATAAACTGCACTATAATAGTCTGTAGTTTTTCCGAACCAACTGATACTACTGTACGCTCCTGTATTGGTATTCAGGCAGGTTACTAACAAATTACCGCCTTCATATGTGTAATCTGCGCTAAACGGTACATCCATAGTTGCCCCGGTTCCATTAAGCGTTCCGGTATATACCAACGTTTGTGTTGATACATCCTTAAATGCATTTATTGTATCTGAATCATATGGTCCAATATAAACTTGGAATGTGCTTGTCCATACTTTTGTAGCAGATGTGCTGGCATAAAATGTCATCTTACTTATATCAGCACCGGTCATTCCCGAAAGATCTGATTCGGGAATTATAAACTGACTCTTTGTATAATCATCAACCCAAATACCGTAAACCGGAAAATGTCCATTAGTAGAAGTTCCGTCATTAATGGTAAGAGTCTTACTGTCATCCGCTCTGACATCCTTGATCGGAGCAAACGGAACAACAACCGCTGCTACCATACCGAGACTTACAAAAGCCGATATAAGACTTCGTTTAAGTTTACGTCTTGATCCCGACGATCGCAGATCAAATCCTTTGTTTTTCATAAAGGTCTTCACCTCCTATCGGTATTTCTAGATCTTTATCCTTCTTTGTTGATCTTTCTGTTTAAAAACAAAAAACATCGAATCCGTGGCGATTTGACCACAGGATCCAATGCTCAACCATCTCTTATATATATGCGCAGTTCACTCATTAATCCGTTGTTATGCTTATCACTACCATCTGAACTGCACATATGTAAGCAACCTCCCTTCTTAGTTTTTTGATTTCTTTCGTGATCCGATTATCACAAAAGTTAAAAAGTTATAATATCTTTATACATTTATCAAAAAAACTAGAGGTTGCGATTTTGTGAACCAAGTGTAAACATCAATGGTTTTTTACAACAAGATGACAAGGCAACTATGATTTCTTACAATTTACGCTTGGACACCGCAAAACGCAAATCTTCACAAAGCGCCTAATTTACAGTGCTTTGCGAGTTTCCGCACTCGTTTTAGCCAATCGAAAAAGTAGCGCAAAACGTTTCTTACCGCATTCGCACCGCCCTGTAACAATTCTGTAATATATGCCTATAGGATTCGAATGCAAATATCAAAAAACACAAATTCAAATATCAAAAGCCTTTGTTTTCGAGCAAAAAAAAGGCGGTCCGAAGACCGCCCGGTAAGTATTGAATTGATCAGATCGGATCGATCCCGCAGCTTACGCAGATCTCTGCAAATTCAGGAGATCCGGCAAATCCTGCGAGAACTTCGTTACGGTCAACACCCTCAGAGAGCTGCGTCTTCCAGTAAGCAAGTCCGTCATCGTCAAAGTCACGACCCATGAATGTTCTGTAGAGGAGCTTGATGTATTCCTCATCCGTTGTCTTCTTATTGAGGAACTCATCCGAATTGAAGAACTGCATTCCTGCAGATATACCCTTGTTCTCAAGATTCGTAAGGCTCAGCGCCCAGAAGTTAAGGCCCTCTTCTTCTGCTTCTCTTCCGAGACACTCGGTGTAGAGTCTTGATGCAAACTTGATCGCGTTTTCGGAAGCGACCGTAGCCTTGGCTGTGAGAGCACCGGACTTAACACCGTATGAAGCACAGATATTGCACCACTCGGCCGAATCCATGAATCCGTTGATAACATCCTCACGGGAGAGTGTTCCGTTATCGAGGTTAGATACCCAGTAGGTCTTGCCTTCTGCTTCGGAATCACGATCAAAGAATGTCTTATACAATACTTCGACAAAAGCCTCAGAAGACAGCTTCTTGTTCAGGAATTCATCAGAGAGGAGGAAACCTGCTGCACATTCAGCGCCTTCCCTTCTTCCGCTCTTGACCTCATCACACCAGAAAGCCTTGCCTTCAGGTTCTGATTCTCTGCCGAGCGCAACTACATAAAGTCTCTCAACAAAATCTTCAAAAGACTTCGTCTGAGGCTCTGTTGTTACCTCAGGTTCTGTCGTAACGTCAGGCTCAGTCGTTACCGTAGGTTCTACTGTTACGGTCGGGGTAACAGCAGCGCGGAGCCAAATGTGCTTGATGCTGCCTGCCTCTGTCGTATCAGTCTCTTTGTATCTGATGTAGTAATCACCTGCAAAAAGTCCCGTGAGCTCAGAAGATGTGCAATCTTTGACATCCCTGTCAAAGCCCTGATATGTGCACCACTCCATAGAAGAGTCGAGACCCGAGATCTTACCGTCACCGTTCTTGGAAGAAGGATCCTTCCATGTCAACTTAGGAGCTGCAGGTCCTTCCTTCTTGCCGATCTTAGAAGCGGTAACTGCCTTAAGTGTATCCTTGTAACCTTCTGAGTAAACTTCACATCCAATAACGTATCCGATGTCTTCTGCCTGAAGCTTATATGTGCTCTCGGTAGCACCGGAGATCGTCTCACCATCGCGTGTCCACTTATAGGAAAGATCCTTACTGTTGCACTCGCTAACTACTGCGGTAAGTGTACTGTCAAATCTGCGTTCGCCGTCCAACTCGACCTTGCCTGAAATAACAGGATCAGGTAACTGAACGAGCCGGATATGCTTGATCGCGCCGGCCTTGGTCGTGTCAGTCTCTTTATATCTGATGTAGTAATCACCTGCAAAAAGACCTGCCAGCTCTCCGTCAGGACAAGTCTTGACATCTCTGCTCATTCCCTGGTATGTGGAATACTCCATTGACGGATCCACACCGATGATCTTACCGTCACCGTTTTCATAAGACGGGTATACGATATCAAGATCCGCCATATCAGGACCGTCCTTCTTATCTACTTCGGAAGCTGTCTTTCCAACGATCTTTCCCGTACGAACGGAAGAAGAAACTTCGCATCCGATGATATATCCGATATCGTTTTCCGTGAGCTTATAAGATGCCCCGGTAGCGCCGTCGATCGGCTCACCATCGCGTGTCCACTGATATGTATAATTGGTTGTGTTACAATTGGAAACTTCTGCGGTCAAAGTGCTGTCGTACTTCACATCACCAGTCAATGTAACCTTGCCCGTTATGTCCGAACTGATGAGCCATACATGTCTGATCTGACCTGCCTTCGTTGTAGCCGTCTCAGCATATCTGATGTAGTAATCGCCTGCAAAAAGACCTGTCAGTTCTCCATCAGGACACTGCTTAACATTCATGCTCAATCCCTGATAGGTGGAATACTCCATCGTCGGATCCACACCAACGAACTTACCGTCACCGTTTTGAGCTGACGGATACACGATCTCAAATTTCGGTTGACCCGGACCATCCTTCTTCTCTACAGGAGAGCCGAGTGATGCAATTAACATACCCGCACGATCTGTTGCGCTGACTTCACATGCGATAGAGCATCCTATGTCATCTGCTGTCAGCGTGTACTCGGAAGCCGTTGCGCCCTCGATCAGCTGATTGTCACGGGTCCAGCAGTAGATCAATGAAGTGCTGTTACAGTCTGTGACCTCTGCCGTCAAGGTGCTGTCGTACTTTGCCTCGCCGCTTATGGACACATTGCCATCTAACTCGGCTACCACTGCCAAACGGTTTGAGGTGATCGTGTCTGCTGCTTTGACATTTCCGCTCTGTGCGATCACAACGCCGCATGAGACTACAGCAACAGCCAACATCGCCGTCAGAAGTTTACTTGCTCTTTTATTCATCTGTATTTCCTCCTTTATAATCTTATAGATTCAATGTAGTTCAAAAGTCTCATCTGTCAGCGAGGAGATCACTCTTCCCTGCCGTTCTTCCTGTTATTGATGAACCTCTGGACCGGCGCTGACGAGTATATGATATATCCCACCGGTATCGCAAACCAGACGATCAGCATGATGTTCTCGGAGACGCCGGCCTTTTCGAGCAGGAAACTTACGACCAGGAACAGGACCGCCGCACCCAGAGGGACTATATAGTTTTTGAGATTGACTCCGTTCTTGGAATCAAAGATGATGTCGATGATGATATACGCGAGGAGAGCTACTCCGACGATCACGGCGATCTTCGTTACGCCCTGAAGCTTGGTAAAGAACTCAACGTTCTTGGTAGCGTACCAGAACGCGAGAAGGACTACTATCATTGCTATTCCCTTGATATTCTTTACCATATTGCGAGCCCTCCGATCAGCCTCTTCTGAATCCCATCATGGTTGCGGTAGCGATGAGCTTGCCGCTTTCGTCCGTGACCTTGACGTCAAACGTCGCGATGCTCTTGCCGCTCTTGATGACCTCGGATTCGGCGTAGAGGTATTCGCATCTGGCGGGAGCATTGAAGATTATATTCGAATTGAGTGTGCAAGTATTTTCGTTATCGACATTTGCAGCGAGCGCGAAAGTAAAATCCGCGAGCGTATAGATGCATCCGCCCATAACCGAATTATTGGCGTTCATATGCCTCTGATCGACCTTGAGCCTCGTTTTCGCGTGATCGCGCTC
>CADCPU010000135.1 GCA_902803365.1 Oscillospiraceae bacterium | reverse complement strand
TATTGCAATATCTTTAAATGCACGTACTGCGTTAAACATTACTTAAGTTCGATAGCCGCCTTTACTGCTTCATCAACCGTAACTTCGCTCGTCTCGCCTGTCTGACGGTACTTGATCTCAACGATACCCTCGCCTGCTCTTCTGCCGACAGTGATCCTGAGCGGAACACCGATGAGGTCGCTGTCCTTGAACTTAACGCCCGGACGCTCGTTTCTGTCATCGATCAATACTTCGATGCCTGCATCGAGGAGTTTAGCGTAGATATCCTCAGCGATCTTCATGCACTGCTCGTCAACTACCTTTGTAGGAACGACACATACCTTGTAAGGAGCAACCTCAACAGGCCACTTGATACCGTCCTCGTCGTTGTACTGCTCGATAACAGCTGCAAGAGTTCTGCCTACGCCGATACCGTAGCAACCCATGATCATCGGATTTGCCTTACCGTCCTTATCGAGGTAGTTGCAATCCAAAGCCTTGGAATACTTTGTGCCGAGTTTGAAGATATGTCCGACCTCAACGCCTCTGCACATGGACAAAGGCTTGCCGCACTTAGGGCAAAGGTCGCCTTCTACGACGTTCTTAACATCAGCAACCTTTGTTGCCTCGAAGTCTCTGCCGTAGTTGATGTTCTTGAAGTGATAGTCGCTCTCATTAGCGCCTACGATGAAGTTCTCCATAGCGAGTACTTCAGGATCCACGATGAGATCGATCTGCTCCTTAAGACCTACAGGGCCTGCAAAACCGACCTTAGCGCCCGTGATCCTCTCAACATCGTCAAATGCTGCGAGGTTCATCTCAGTTGCATCATAGAGGTTGCCGAGCTTTGTCTCGTTGATCTCTCTGTCGCCTCTTACCATACAAGCAACGATCTTGCCGTCGATATCGTAGAGGATAGTCTTAACGAATTCAGTAGGCTTGGAGTTCATGAAGCCCATGAGCTCTTCGATAGTCTTAACGTTAGGAGTATGGATCTTCTCGATCTCCTTCATCTCATAGTCCTTAGCAGGCTCCGGTGCGATAGTAGCTGCCTTCTCTTCGTTTGCAGCATAGTTACAAGCGGAGCAGTAGCAGATGGCATCTTCACCGACAACGCTCTTGACCATGAATTCCTGGGAACCGGAACCGCCCATAGCGCCTGAGTCAGCGTCTACGATGATGTAATCAAGACCGAGTCTGTCAAAGATCTTGCAGTAAGCCTTGTACATATCGTTATAGGACTTATCGAGACCTTCCTCATCGATATCGAAGGAATAAGCATCCTTCATTACGAACTCACGGGAACGCATAACACCGAATCTCGGTCTCTTCTCGTCTCTGTACTTGTGCTGGATCTGATAAAGAGTAACAGGAAGCTGCTTATAAGACTTGATAGTGTCTCTTACTGCCTCCGTGAAAGGCTCTTCATGCGTAGGGCCCAAACAGAACTGACGTCCGCCTCTGTCGAGAAGTCTGAACATCTCCGGACCGAACTTCTCCCAACGGCCTGATGCCATATAGACCTCAGCCGGCAGAACTGCAGGCATGATGAGCTCCTGTGCTCCTGCCTTGTCCATTTCCTCTCTTACTACTCTCTCGACATTTCTGTAAGCCTTGTAACCTACAGGCATGAAAGAATAGATACCGGAAGCGACCTTACGCATCAAACCTGCTCTGAGCATGAGCTGATGAGAAGGTATCTCCGCATCGGAAGGAATCTCTCTCTGGGTTGCCATGAATAACTTAGAAACTCGCATATCGATCTCCTGACTATATATATTATATTTATTAGCAAATAAGCACTCTCTAGTATAATTGCACGGCTCTGATTTTGCAAATAAAAACGTGCATTTTAGAGTACTGAAGTCAGGAGATATCGCTCACATCTTGTCAGAGATATCAAATATGTAATATTTCTTGTACTTATCGGTGAGCTTATCTTCTATGAGCTCTTTCTTGAGATTGTCATAGTCAAGATCCGCATGCCAGAAGAAATCATATGTTGATGAATGGCCGGTAAACACCTCCATATCACCTTCTGCCTTGCCTTTTCTGTTCATTTCAAATTCCCAGAAATAGACACAGTCGTAGACGTCCTTGGTCTCGCCGCTGTTAGATTCCATCGTATTTTTGACGATCGCATAGACATAGCAGTTCGTATCAGTCGAGATGATATATGCATCCGTTATCTCAGGTTCACCCGTCTTGTTCCAGATATCATCCGATGCGATCCTGACCGTATTGTCTTCATCTTCCTCATGTTCGATTATAAGCTCGCGCAACTCATCATAAAGTTCATCGTCGAATTCAGCAGGAGTCAGTCTCGAACCCGGATTCCAGGCTTCAGCCTTGGCTTCCTTCGCGTTACGCTCCTTTATGATCTTGCGCTGTTGAGACTTTTCCGTCGCCCACAAAAGAAGTCCGAAGAGCGCGGATATGATGAGCGGGAACAACAGGAGCATCCTGATGGTCCTCAGCAAGTCCTTCCTTCCTTTGATCTTCTCTTCTTCCCTTTTCAGCCTATACTCTTCTTCCTTCTGAGCATTCATCTCGCTGTAGTGCGCTTCCAGAGCCGCCGTGCTCTTTTCGAGCGACATGCGGATGTATTCTTCAGCGTTTTCGATATTCTCATATGCGATATCCGACGCGTCCTTCTGGATATCAAAGGTGCCTCCGCAGTATGAGCAGACGAGCTTATCGCCCTCCTGCTTAAGAGGTCCGTTACAGTTTACGCAATTAAGATCTCTTAATTTCATGCTTCGTCACCTCCCTCACCGAAAAACTCGGAAACATCGATCTTTTCAGCATTGTCGAACTTCTCTCTCTCGAGCTGTTCAAGCTCAAAACAAGACGTATAGGAGACTTCTAAGGCACCTTTGTACTCAGAACTGTAGTTGATCCTTCCGCCCGGCTGCCTCTCGATATCGCGGAACTCCGCATAAGTATAGATATCCACCGTCTCATCTTCGTCTGTATCCGTCATCTTATACGTCAATTTATAAGCGATATAGAACTTGTTATCGGTATAATTCCTTCCGTGGAATTCTTTCGTTTCCGATTCGATATATGCACCAACAGGCGTCGGAAGCCCGACCAGCTCGCATTCTCTCTCCTCACCGTAGATCTTAATTACATACGGGCGCTCGTAAAAAGCATCGGCGCGTGTTGAGATACCGTCAGCTGCTGCATTGTAGAGGAAATTCGGATCTTCCAGGATCTGCTCTGCAGTAAGCGCTCTTGCTTCTTCCTCTTCCTGTCCGCGCATCTTGCTGCTTACCGTAGCGCGCGATGTGCACGCGAAAATGATATATACGACAAGACCGATCATAAGAAGGAACATAACGATGATAGTTATGATCGATATGATCATGGCTTGTATGGCATTCCTCGTACGTCTTTTTGTCTCGAAGTTGAACTTCCTTCGTGCTTCCTCATCCTTAAAAGATTCGTTCAGCTCATATTCCTTCCTGAGCACCTCTTTATCGCGCTCGATCATGAGCTTTGTTCTTTCAGCCTCGGTTACCAGCTTGGAATATTCAACATCCGTATCCTCATAGTCGACTTCAAAGGCTGCACCGCAGCTGCTGCAGTAGAATTTGTCACACTGCTGGTTTAAAAGTCCGCTGCAACGTGGACATTTAAGATCAGTAAGTCTCATCTCCTTTAAGCCTCCTTATGAGTTCGGAAGGTCTATATCGACCTTTGCAACAACATTGTCTTTCCCAACGACAAATCTGTAAAACGACTCTTTGTCATGAACATAGATCTCGCGTTCTTTGTCATAAATCTTTGTAGTAGACGGTTCAAAATCAAGCCTGAACCCGTCTTCCTCATTGGTATCCCAGTGGATATTAAAATCAACAGGACAACAGACATCGTACTTCTCACCGGTCTCCTCATCCTCAAAGACCGCATTATAAACAAAGAAGAGCCTGTCAATCTTATCCGTCGACAGGACAAAGACATCCTCAAGTTCATATTCACCGGTCGATATCACCGTTATCTCAGGATCTTCAAATACGAGCTTGCCCTGATTGTTATACTTCATCTCATATTCAGCCGACGCAAGGAACTTCTCGAGCGCTTCCTCGTCTTCCTGGATCAGCGAAGCATCAACAGGCACTCTCGAAGCCCTCTCTTCATTCTCTGTTTCTTCAACTTCCGTCTTAGTTTTTTCCGATTTGGATGCCACATTCTTTGTGATCATTCCCGCAAAAGCGAGGATGTACATGATCGTATAAAACGCAACCATAGGCGCAGTGATGAGGATCGCAAGCCTCAGGATCGCCTTCTTGTTCGAATTCCTTGATCGCCTTGCGTCATTTGCCTTAGCCTGCTGCTCCAGTTCCTGTTTGGTGGAATTTATCTCCTGAGCCCTCAGCCTCTGCGCCGCTGCTCGCTCGGCCGCAGTCTCCTGCCTAGCTCTCTCAACATCCTGTACATCGTGATCGACGGCAAACGTACTTCCGCAACTCTCACAGACATATCGGTCTTTATAAAGTTCAAGCTCTCCGCTGCAATTGGGACAGATCTTGCGTATTGCCATGACCACACCTCCTCAAATTCATCAACACTCACCTTGATTATAGCATTGAAAAGATGGGGTATTTCAGTATGTGATTAGCAATATGGGTAGTTATAGGTGCGCGCATGTGCAGCGCGAAACGTTGCACGCAGGTCTTCCCGAGACCTGTACAGTACAGATTGGCGTTTTCGTCATTTTGGACTGTAATTTCATGCGCATTTGAGGCCCAAACAATCCGATCGAGCAAATAATTACAGTACAAAAAGGCGATTTCATCTTTTTGAACTGTAATCTGACTTTTTCGAGCTTGAAAAGCGCATACTCGAATCGTTTTTTCGCTCGAAAAGTATGCGCGGCGCAATAAGCCGGCAGCTTACATCACCAACAGCAATATCCTGTAGACAACAAGCGACACGATCCAGGCCCAGACGGACTGCATCAGAGCAACGAAGACGCCCTTGGCCTTGTTGCCGTATTCGCGCCTGATGGCCGCGAAGGACGCGACGCACGGTGTGTAGAGAGCCGTGAAGACCAGGAACGCATAAGCCGCTGCGGGCGTGAAGATGTCGCGGATGCCTACGCCGCCTGAGGTGAGGACTTCGAGGATGCTGACGACAGCCTCTTTGGCCATGAAGCCCGAGATAAGAGCGGTTACGGCGCGCCAGTCACCGAAGCCCTGGAGGCTGAAGACCGGTGCGAGGAGCTTTGCGACGGAAGCGAGCATGGAAGTCTCAGTGTCCGTAACGACGTTGAACCTGATATCAAAACTCTGCAGGAACCAGATGATGACGGATGCAAAGAATATGACCGTGAAGGCCCTGACGATGAAGTCCTTTGCTTTCTCGTACAAGAGGAGCATGGTCGTCTTAAGGCCCGGGATCCTGTAGTTAGGAAGTTCCATTACAAACGGAACGGATTTGCCCTTGTAGATCGTGTTCTTTAAGATGAGGCCCGCGATGACGGCGAGTACCATTCCGAGGAAGTAGAGAGAGAAGGTCACGAGGCCCTTCTTCTCAGGGAAGAAGATCGACGACATGAAGCCGTAGATCGGGAGCTTTGCGGTACAGCTCATGAACGGCAACAGGATGATCGTCATCTTGCGGTCGCGCGATGAGGACAGTGTTCGGGTGGACAAGACAGCCGGGACCGTACAGCCGAAGCCGATCAGGAGCGGCACGAAGGATTTGCCCGAGAGGCCGATCTTACGAAGGAGCTTGTCCATTATGTAGGCGACGCGCGCCATATAGCCGGAATCTTCCATGAGTGACAGGAAGAGGAAGAGTACGATGAT
>CADCPU010000134.1 GCA_902803365.1 Oscillospiraceae bacterium | reverse complement strand
GCCGAGGCAATGGCACCCGTTGATTCTTTCAACTCCAAAGAAGTTCGCGAATACAGTGACGAAGGCGATATCGAAAAGCCCATTAATACCGTCACTTCTTCTGACGGCCTCTGCACGATAAACGTCATGCCGAGCTACTTCGACGTTACTCTCGACTTTGAGTCAGGCTCGCACTACGACGTCGGCAAAGCATATGCCGAAGCGATCGAACTCGCTGATCCTGAATTCCAGTCGATCATGGAGCCTTATATCTACGAGAATATCATGAGAGCATATAACGGCGAGCCGAACTATGACGCACTCGCTGACAGGCTCAACACCTTGTACGATACGCTCGATCAGGATTACAAAGACGAGCTCGACGGTTTTTCGACTGAGCTGTCATCCGGAAGGACGGGCTTTGAGCCTGACGGTCTCTTCAGCTACGAAGAGGCGCTCCTCTGTCACATGATCCCTGACTCGCTTCGTCCGACTGCCTGCAGCGCCTTGTCGCTGTGGGGATCAAAGACCGCAACGGGCGACCGCATGACTCTCCGCTGCCTTGACTGGGGCAGGGGATCCAAGAACCAGATGGGCCGCTATAACTCGGTAGTCCGTATGAAGAACGGCGATAAGAGCCTGACCTCGATCGGTATGCTCGGTCTTCTCGACATCATCTCAGGTGTCAATGACGACGGCGTTTTCGTGGCCATATTGGACGCAGGCTCGGGCGGAAAGATCCCTTACGTATACGAGGGCAAGAAACCTTACACCTTCGAGATCAGAAAGTGCCTCGAGACCATGACCGATGCAACATCAGTCGGAAACCACATGGTAGAGATGAGTGGCGAATTCACATGGTGCCATAACCTCATCATCTCCGATAAGGACAACTCATACTGCGCTGAGGACTGCACGGCCGAGACAGCCGCAGCAGGCCTCGGATTCTCCAACCTCCGCGACGAATCGACTCCGCTCCTTAAGGGCTTAAGATGGGATAATCCCGACAGCCTCTGTATCATCAATTCCTTCATATCCGAAGGAAACCTGGATCAGGTCACGGGAGAATATTCCAACACCATCCGCTTCAATAAGTACAACAATTGGGTCGGAGCTGTCGATAAGTTCACGGTAAAGGACCTTAAGGACATGATCACGCAGGAGACTGTCAACCAGTACGAAGTCTATAATGTTCATAACTCCGGCTGCGCGCAGATCATCATCGTCGATTATGCAACGGGCGCGATACAGGCAGCGTTCACGGGTGAGAGCGACGTGCTCGACAAGCCGTCCTTCATCTACCTTGGAGATTACGATTTTTCCAACTAAGCACGAGTCAATTCGGTTATAATGTAACCAGATAGGGGGATAGGGCATATGACGGATATACTTATGATCGAAGACAACGAGGAACTCGGAATGCTCATAAGAGACTTCCTTAAGCGCGAGGGCTTCACCGTAGAGTGGAAGCTCAACGCCGAGGAGGGCCTTATGAGCATCCGCAATTCTTCTTATAAGCTCCTTCTGCTGGACGTAATGCTCCCGGGCATGGACGGCTACGAGGCGCTCGCCAAGATCCGCGAGAGTTATAACCTCCCGGTCCTCATGATGAGTGCAAAGACCGACGACGACAGCAAGATCCTGGGTCTCGACGTAGGCGCTGACGACTATATCGACAAGCCCTTCTCGATCCCGGTCCTCTCTCACAAGATCAAGGCTCTCATGCGCCGAAGCTACCCTTCTTCCGACTCTGATCAGGGTCCGACCAAGCTCACCTACGGTGATATCGAGATCGATACCTCTTCACGCACCGTCACCAAGGGCGGGCAGATCGTTACGACCAACGTCAAGGAATATGAGCTCCTCGTTTACTTTTTAAGTCACGCCGAGCAGGTCATCCCGAAGGAAACTCTTTTCGATGCCGTCTGGGGCAGCGACTGCTTAAGCGAGATGTCCACGCTCAATGTCTATATCAACCGCCTTCGCGACAAATTCGAAGCCGATCCCAAGAATCCCGAGCTCATCAGGACCGTCTGGCGCGTCGGATTTAAGTTCGGAGGAGCGGCCGAATCATGAAGAAGTTCATAAAGATCATGATCTTCATCTTTTTCCTGTACGTGCTTATCGGCGCGTGCGTTTTTTTGCTCTATAACACTGTTACGAATGCCCGTGCGGCCGAGCGCGGCACGGTTATGAACAGGATCACGGAATCATACGTTTCTGCCGCTTCCGAAGCATCGTCTCTTCACGGCCAGGAACTCCTCGATTCCGTTTTTTCGTCTTTTGACACATCCTGTTATTCCTCGGGTGCGATCCCGACATCAGCTTCCTTTGTACCTTTTGCTTCCATCGGACTATCGGAGGTCGGACGTCTCAATTCCAACAGCGAATCCCAATATGTCTGGGCTGCTTCGACCGGAAACTCCGACGAAGGCTTCATCATCTTTGACTACGCGGGTATCAAAGGCATCAAACTGCTCCTCATCTCCGAGGGCGCGGTGCTCATCGGCTTTTTGATCACATTTTTTGTAATGTTATATATCGAGCGCGAAGTCCTGAAGCCGTTCGCCGATTTCCGCGAATACCCGGAGATGCTCTCGCGCAACGAGATCACCGAGAACATCCCCGAATCCAAGAGCCGTTACTTCGGCCGCTACATCTGGGGCATGAACATGCTCAACGACAGGCTCAAGAACGACCGCAAGCGCATCACTGAGATGTCGGGCGACAAGCAGGCGCTCCTTACCACCATCGCCCACGGCATCAAGACCCCGGTCGCCAACATAAAGCTCTATGCCGACGCGATCTCCACGGGCCTTTATCAGCCGGACGGCATCCCGAACGAATCCGATTCGGCCGTCGCAGCCAAGATCAACAAGAACGCCGACGAGATCCACGCGCTCGTCAAGGAGATGATCGAAAACGCTTCTTCCGGCCTCGTCGACTTTACCCCGTCGATCACGACCTTCTACGCCGAAGAGCTGATCTCTGTCGTTACTTCCAAATACTCCACGCGCTTTGATGTCCTCCGCATCCCGTTCACGGCCGAGTGCCGCAACAACATGCTCCTTAAGAGCGACCGCGAAGGCATCACGCGCATCCTCTCCCAGCTCATCGAAAACGCCATCAAATACGGTGACGGCACCGGCATCTCCCTCCTGATCGAGAAAGCATCCGACGGCATGAACTTCGTCGTCACCAACCGCGGCAGCTTCATCCCGGCAGGCGAGATCCCCTACGTCTTCAACAGCTTCTGGCGCGGCGCTTCTTCCGAAGGCGTCGAAGGCAGCGGCGTGGGCCTTTTCGAGGCCAACCATATCGCGCGCAAACTGTACGGCAACATGAGGGTCAAGTCCACTCCCGCTTCTGAGGGTGCTGCCGCCGAGACCTCGTTCACGCTCTGGCTGCCGATCTCGAGCGAAGGGTGATTGTAACCTTTTGTATACATACGCACCCTGGCAGAGGGTCTCTTGTAAACCAAAGGTTACATAAATCGCCGAGAAATGCATTCATATGTAAACCAAAGGTTTCATTTTGGGTTCAGGATCGCTGTTTTTTCGAGCGCTTGTAAACCAAAGGTTTCAAAATCCGATGTTTGACGAGCCGTTTTGTAAACCAAAGGTTTCGTTTTAACGTCAGACAGGCGCCGCTTGTATACATTTGGTTACATATGAGCGGCGCGACCGCGATGACCGCATAAAAAAGCCCGGGCGCTATTGAAGTGCTCGGGCTTTTTCTGGGCTTGAAGTTTCATGATCCCGTGAAATCGTATTTGCGGACACCTAACATCCAGAACTTGTAACTTAAGTAGAAGAAGAGGATGCCGATGAGCGGCGACAGCATGGTAAGAAGAGGCATGTTATCAGGCTGGAGCACCGCAAGGCTCGGGTAGTAGGCGACAAACGCGATCGGGATCACGAATGTGAAGATGACACGGAAGACCGTGTTGAAGATGCTTGCAGGGTATTTGGCAAAATCCTTGAAGCGGAAGATGATGACCATTACATAGCCGGATCCTTTGATCCAGAAGCAGGTGGCCGCGGCGACGTTCATGATGGCGATCATGAAGAGGGAAGCGGTCAGAAGGCCGAGGACCAGAAGACCGATCGACGCAGGTGTGGCGTTAAGGCCCAGGTGATTCCAGGCGTAGACCAGGGTGCCGACACCGAATGCGAGCTGGCCCAGGCCTTTGACGTCGAATACTTCGGACATGAAGTAGAAGAAGACGTTGATCGGCTTAAAGCAGTACTTGATGAAGTCACCGGACTGCACCATGAAGCGAAGGTTCCAGTTGTTATCGAAAAAGCACTGCACCGGCGTCAGGGCTACGAGCGAGAAGCCGTAGAGGAAGAGCATGTGGTAGTAATCCCAGCCGTTGATCTCGGGGAAGTTCGAAAACAGGATGTAGAAAGTTACGAAGCCCGAGAGGTTGGTGAGGATCATGCCGAAGGTCGAGATGATGAAGTCGGCGCGGTAGCTCATCTTGCTCTTGAGATCCTGAATGAGGATCTTGCGGTAGATGGACAGATAGAAGTGAAGTCCGCGCTTTTTGCTGACTGTGTTGTTCATGTTATCAGCCTCCGTTTACTGTTATCTTTTTTACTGAGTGGTTCCAGAAGAGGTTGCCCGCGATCGAGAGACCGATGGCCCAGGCAAGCTGGATCGCCAGGAGCTTAAGAAGGCCGCATGGCGTGTCGGAACCGTTCTTCATGAGAAGGATCGTGAGGGGTGTGTCGTAGATCGCGCGGAAGGGGAGCCATTCGACGACGCGGCGCGCGGCTTCAGGGAAGAACGCGAGCGGGATCGAGGCTCCCGACAACAGCAGTACGATCGTTTCCTTTACTATGTTTATCCCCCAGGTTGATTCCGTGTATAGGCATATCGTTGACACTAGCATCTCGATGTTGAAGTTGACTATCAGCGCGAGTACGGTCGAGATCGCGAAGAAAAGAAGGTTCCAGCCGATCGGGATCGCGCCTTTGGTCAAGATCATGACGATCAGGAAAGTCGGGATGAACGTCAGGCAGAAGAGCACTACGTGTGAGCCCGAGTAGCTCCAGAAGGTGTAGGTCTTGAAGCGCATCGGCTTTAGGAGGTCCAGGATTATCTTGCCGCTTTGGATGCTGCGGCTCATGTCCCAGACGACGAACATCTCGAGGAAGTTGAAGAGGGCGGTCGCGAGGATCAGGTAGATCATCGTATCCGAGAAGGTCATGCCGTTCACGACGTCGGTTCCTGCGGAGGCGTAGATCGCTTTCCAGAGGAAGTAGACGAGGACCAGGTAGATCAGGTTGCCGAACAGCGTGACGAAGGTACCGAGGCGGTAATGGAGGGATTCCATTATGCCCGCACGCGTTAAGGCGAAGAGTTTTCTGGTGTTCATTTGAGCTTTGCGCCTCCTTCGTAGATCTTCTTGATGATCTCCTCGGTGGAGATATCCTGGAGTTCGATGTCCTTGATCTTCATCTTCTGCTGCTTCTGGGAGATGACTTCCATGACGGAGCGTTCGCGCTCGTCGATGAGCTCTTCTTCCCATTCGTCGTTCGCACCTTTGAGCCTTAAGAGACGGTATGAACCGAAGAAGGATTTGAGGTGGTCGATGTCGTTGTCGTAGATCTTGCTGCCCTTGTCGATGATGACTATCCTCTTGCAGAGGGCATCTACGTCACCCATGTCGTGGGTGGTGAGTATTACTGTTGTATTCTTCTCTTTATTAAGGCCCTTGATGAGCTCGCGGATCTTGCTCTTCATGGAGACGTCAAGACCGATCGTAGGTTCGTCAAGAAATACGATCGCAGGGTTATGGAGGAACGCTGCGAGGATGTCGCTTAGTGTTCTCTGGCCGAGTGACATCTGACGGACCGGCTTATCCATGATAGGGGACATGTCTACGAGTGAAGCGTAGAGGTCGAGCATCTCCTGATAGTCCTTATGCGGGATCATGTAGATATCGCGGAGGAGCTTAAAGGATTCGATGAGCGGCAGCGACCACCAGAGCTGGCTTCGCTGGCCGAAGACTACGCCGATGTTTTCAGCGTTCTTCGTTCTGTCCTTATATGGCACTGCACCGTTGACAAGGATCTCGCCCGATGTAGGTTCGAGGACGCCTGTCATGATCTTTATGGTCGTTGATTTGCCCGCGCCGTTAGGACCGAGATAACCGATGATCTCGCCTGCGTCTGCGGTGAGGGAGACGTTCTTTACTGCGCTTATCGTTTTATAGTCACGGGAGAAAAGGTCGCGAATGCTTCCCTTGAGGCCCTCGTGGCGGTTCAGGACTTTGAAGTCTTTGCATATATCTTTCATGATTATTGCTTTGTCAGCCATTTTTCATACCTCTTTCTTTTGCGTTTCCGGAACCGCTTGATTTCTCTGATGATTCAAAGTATATTGTATTCATGAGTGGAATTTAAGGGTGGTTTTGACAGGTTTTCATAACAGAATTACACAAGTGAATAATATTGTTATGATTTTCGAGCAGGGAGGATAATATCGTTATGAGAATGGAATATATGGGACTCATAGTTAAGAATGATGACGGTTCGGAGATAGTAAATTACGACGATCCGGCTTTCCCGTCTTATGTATACGACGGCTGGGTGGCGCCGAAGGTCACCTGGGAGCGCGTCCCTCATTTTCACGAAGACATAGAGATCGTATCGGTCAAGGAAGGCACGATGGCGTACTCCGTCAACGGCAAGACGCTGATGCTCAATCCGGGCGACACGATCGTCGTTAATTCCAATCAGATCCATTACAGCATGTGCGTTGACGACAAGGTCGCGCGTTATGTTATCTTTGTTGCACATCCGAGCATACTCGCGTCGACGGTCAAGGTGGAGATGGAGGCTGTTAAGCCTATCACCGAGAATCCGGACATGAGTTACTTCAGGTTCCGCAATATAAACGAAGGAACGGAGAAGATCTATGAGCTCATGATGGAGATGCCCGAGATACGCCATGATGCGTTCAAGGTCACGAGCCAGTTCATGCTCATATGGGAAGTCATATTAAGATATGCGGAGACTCTCGGTAAGGTAGAGGATAACGATGTCGATTCCGGCAGGAAGTCGTTCAAGCTCATGATGAACTATATCGCGAACCACTATAGGGATAAGATAACGCTCGAGCAGATCGCGGGCAGCGCGAACATCAGCAAGTCGCATTGCATCAATATGTTCAAGAGGTATGTCGATAAGTCGCCGATGAACTATGTTGCGCATCTCCGTGCTCGAAAATGTGCGGAGTACTTGAGGTCGACCGACATGAACATGGACGAGATCGCCGCGGAGACCGGATTCGGAGGCGCGAGCTATATGGCGGAGACCTTCAGGAAGTTCTTCGACAAGTCGCCGCGCGAATACAGAAATGCGTGGAAAAATCCGCCGAGCGTTCAGCCCGACATCAATTGATGTTTATTCGTTGAGCCAGCCCATCGCCACACCGCGGTCGAGGTTCTTTTGAAGCCATTCGTAGACTTCAGGCATGAAGTCGCGGATGATCTTCGCGCGCGCTTCTACCTGTGAGCGGACGGCACCGTTGTTTCTCCATGTGTGGCCTTCGGTCAGTGTGTTGTGCAAAAGCGGCTGGAGGCGGTCAAGGCATGCAGCATACTTGGAATCGACTGTCTCCATCGCGTCGAATTCTTCCCAGAGAGATCTGATCTCTGCGCCCTGCTCCGGAGGGAGCTGGGAGAAGAGCTTGTCGGCTGCCGCTTTCTCGCGGTCGGCCTTTGTCTCGTTGCCCTTGATGTCATAAGCGAAAGTATCGCCTGCGTAGATCTCGATCAGGTCGTGGACGACGCACATCTTGATCGCGCGCTCGACGCTCGGTTCCTCAACGCAGTATTCTTTGAACAGGAGTGCCATCACGGCGATGTGCCAGGAGTGCTCGGCATCGTTCTCGTGCCTCTCGCCCGATATGAGCATCGTTCGTCTGTAGACTGCCGTCATCTTGTCGATCTCGGCCGTGAACTTCAGCTGCTGATCAAGTCTCATGTTGCCTGAACTTAAGAAATCTTCGATACCCATATATGTACCATCCCGTTTTTTATTGAGTATAACACAATCGAAAATGACATTTGTCATGTCAAAGCTGTGATGCACCTCACTTATTTTCGAGCGCGCCATGAGTGATAATGACATCGTAAGATCTATAGGAGGCCTGTAACATGGAAATCATCAAAGTAAAAGGGTTAGTAAAAAAATACAAGGAATTGGTTGCTCTCGAGCACCTTGATCTCACGGTCAACGAGGGCGAGATATTCGGACTTCTTGGTCCTAACGGATCGGGCAAGTCAACAGCGATCAACTGCATCCTCTCGCTCCTCCGTTATGACAAGGGCGAGATCGAGATCTTCGGACAGAGGATGACACCGAAGTCATATGATCTCAAGAACAAGATCGGCGTCATCCCTCAGGAAGTATCCGTCTACGAAGAACTCACGGTTCAGGAAAACGTCGACTTCTTCTGCGGACTTTACATAAAGGATCCCGAGAAGAGAAAACAGTACGTTGAAGAAGCGATCAGCTTCGTAGGACTCGAGGACTTCAGAACGTTTAAGCCAAAGAAGCTCTCGGGCGGT
>CADCPU010000133.1 GCA_902803365.1 Oscillospiraceae bacterium | reverse complement strand
GCCGGTGCCGATCATGCATCTTTTGCGCTTGGATCTTAAGGCGCGCTCGAGAAGTTCAGGTGCGTTTTTCTTGACTTCGATATCTTCGAAAACATGTTTGAACTGATAGCAGGTGCTCCTGCTGTCACAGTATATGCAACCGTGAGAACAGCCGCGGTAGATGTTCATACCGCAATTTGAACTGCTGCCGGTGAGTATTCCCTTTGCTTCGACGAAGTGCATGGTGCAACGTCCTCAGCTTATCGGAGTTACGTCATATTGGACGCCTTCAACGGTAACTGTCTTGATGTCGGTCAGCGAGCTGAAGAGCGTCTCGGATACGTAGTTGAACTTACTTGGGGTATCGCCTTCCTCGAGGGCGGTGATGAGGGCTTTTACGAGTTCGCCCTGATGCGGATTACATTCTGCGATGCATGAGATCTTGCCGAGCCTTGCGTATTCGAGCGCGGTCTCGTTGATGCCGTCAAACGAGACGACCATTATCTCACCGTTTTCGATATCGGAGCCGACCTTCTTGCCTGCTGCTTCGATGGCGTCGATCGCACCGATCGCCTCGTTGTCGTTCTCACAATAGACAACGTTGATGTTGTCGTACTTGCGAAGGAGTTGGGCCATGACTTCGCGGCCTTTTGTCTCAGTAAAATCGCCGCATACTTCGTCGAGAAGATCCCAGCCGTATTCGCGGACGGCATTGGAGAGGCCGCGGGTCCTTCCGAGCTGTGCGGTTGAGCCGATCGAGCCCTGGATGTTTACGATGTGGATATCTTCGGGTGCGATGCCCTTCATCGTCGTGTAATCGTAGATCCAGGTCGTCATCTTCTGGCCTTCGAGCTCGAAGTCGGAACCGACCCAGCAAGAGTAGAGATTCTTGTCTGCATCTACGCGTCTGTCGACGAGGATTATCGGGATGCCCGCATCGCGTGCTTCTTCAAGGACGAAGTCCCATCCGGTCTCGGTGGCGGGCGCTAAAACGATGTAGTCGACCTCCTGCTGGATGAACATGCGGATGGCCGTGATCTGATTGGACTGCTTTTGCTGTCCGTTCTTGTATATGAGGTTATAGCCGTCTTCTTCGGACAGCGCGGTCGTGATCGATTCGGTGTTCGCACTTCTCCAGTCCGACTCCGCGCCGAGCTGGGAAAAGCCGACCGTGATCAGATCTTCCTGCGCTGGTTTCTTATCCGGTTGTGTTTCTTTAGCGACACTGCTCCTGCAGGCGACGGATAACATCGCCAACAGGAGCAGTACTGCCGCAATAACGGCTGATCTTTTCATCTGTATTGACCTTTCAGGTTCAAATGCTTATGACTTGAGGGCCCTCTTCTTGTATCTGATGACCACGCTCTGGATCAAAAGGAAGATGCAGAGCATTGCAGCGATCGTGATACCTGTCCACCATGCCTGATCGAGTCCCGCTGACGAGACGATATTCTGGATGGTGCTCAATGAGAGGACACCGAACAGTGTTCCGATTATATTGCCGACACCGCCCGACAACATCGTTCCTCCGATGATGGATGAAGCGATCGCGTTCATCTCCATGCCCATTGCATGGCTTGCCGCGCCTGAGCCTACGTGCAGGAAGTAAACGTATCCGGCGATACCTGCAAGTCCGCTGCAGATAACGTGTGAGAAAAACTTTGTCCTCTTTACGTTTATACCGAGCATAAGTGCGCTCTGCTTATTTCCACCTACGGCATAGAAAGATCTGCCGAGTTTGGTATAGCGAAGTACCAAGAACAATATTATCACAAGGACGAGAGCTACAACCACCCCTATTTCGACATAGGCCGGGATATACATGCCCTTCCTGTTGTAGGTACCCATTCCGGGAACCGTGATCCTCGTAGACTTGAGTGCATTGAACTCAGGATCTTCTACGTTGAACGGAGCCGTGTTGACTATCGTCGTCATACCTCGGGCGAAGAACATTCCCGCCAGGGATACGATGAATGGTTGGATATCGAGATAGGCTACCAGGAAGCCCTGGATGAGGCCGAACGCGAGACCGATCGCGAGTGCGATCAGGATCGAACCGATGATACTTCCGCCGTGATGGTCAAGATAGACTGCACAGCACATCGATACGAGAGCGACGACGCCGCCTACCGATATATCAATACCTCCGCTTACCATTACGATACTCATTCCGCATGCCGTGATGATGAGAGCGGCATTGGAATTCAGGATATTAAATAACATCTGCGGCTTAGTAAATCCTCCCCCCTGGAAAATTACTGCGCCGATGTACATAAGGAAGAAGATAACCACCGTAATGATAAGCAGGAGGTTTGTATCGCTCATGCGGGCAAACACGTTGCCGTTGCTTTTCAGGGTCTTTTTACTCATTTAGATGCCCCCTTTCCCGCTCCGACCGGGATAAAGTTTTTGGTAAGTTTGGAGATATACGCTCTGACGGTTGGAGCAGAAAAGATTACCAACAATATAACAACCACGGCTTTGTAAGCTGCAAGAGCATCAGATTGAACATTGAACTTATAGAGAGTCGTCGTCAGGAACTGGATGACATATGCACCGAGTACGGAAGCCCACATGTTGAACTTACCGCCTGACAGGGAGTTGCCTCCGAGTGCGACCGCGAGGATCGCATCCATCTCTATATCCTTTGCGATAACGGAGTAGTTGATCGTTGCAAGACGGCTTACCTTGATGAGGGCTGCTACTGCAACGCAAAGTCCGAGGATTACAAAGGAAAGGAACTTAATGAACGTCGGATTGATACCGTTGAGTCTTGAAGAACTCTCGTTGATACCAACGGCCTGTGTGTAGAGGCCCAGGTTGGTAAACTTCAGTGCCAACGCCATTACGATTATGCAAACTATAACGATAAATACTGTCGTCGGGATCGGGATGCCCGGAATGAATCCGCCGAAGTACTTAAACTTTGGATCCGGAACGATAGGAAGTTCGTTGTTGTTGATCCATGCTGCGATCGAACGTCCTGCCGTAAAGAGGATCAGTGTCGCGATCATAGGCTGGATCTTGAAGATCGATACGAGCGCACCGTTAAATGCACCGCACAGCATACCGACTATACAAGCGACCAGGAAAGCCACGATGATCGGAGTCTGGATGACTTCAGGTCTCGTGTTCGTTCCGCAGAGAACGCGGAGCATCGCCGAACCTGCGATGGCTATCGTAGCGCCGACCGAGATATCCTGTCCGCCGGATGCCGCCGTAACGAGCGTCATGCCGATAGCGAGGATAGCAAGCTCGGAACCGTAGTCGAGTATTGTTATGAGGTAACCTGACAAAACGGGATCTCCTGCGTTGTTGGTTCCCATAGTGATCTTAAAGAATGACGGATCAACGACCAGGTTTATTACCGCGAGGAGCAAGAGAGCCAGAAGCGGGATAAACATCTGATTACCCGTTATCTTTTTGAATATCTGCTTTAACATTCGTTATTCGCCTCCTGCTATCGTGCTCATGATCTTGTTTTGTGTAAGGTCTTCACCGGAGAGCTCTCCGACGACTTTTCGATCTCGCATGACGACGAGTCTTGAACATGTCCTGAGCATCTCGTCAGTCTCGGATGAGATGAACGTAACGCTCATGCCCTCGGATGCGAGTTCCAGTACCAGCTTCTGGATGTCGACCTTGGTACCTACGTCGATACCTCTCGTAGGCTCGTCGAGGATAAGGTATTCAGGGTGCATGAGTAGCCACCTTGCAAGGATTACCTTCTGCTGGTTGCCGCCCGACAGTGACTTAATAGGAGTATCTGCGGAAGCGGTCTTGATATGGAGCTTCTTTATGTATTCATCTGCAAACGCATACGCCTGCGCTTTCGAAAAAGGCTTAAAGAAACCCTTCATGACCTGGAGCGCCATGATGATGTTATCTCTTACGGAAAGATCGCCGATGATGCCGTCGACCTTACGGTCCTCAGGCAGGTATGCGATACCGTTCTTCATCGCATCGAGAGGCTTGGAGATCCTGACGGTCTTGCCGTGCATCCTTACGTTGCCTCCGATGACTCTGTCGGCACCGAAGATCGCTCTTACGCACTCGCTTCGGCCCGAACCCAAAAGTCCGGTAAATCCGTTGACCTCGCCCTTCTTGATGTAGAAATCGAAAGGCTTGATGCCTGCGACGCTCTGAAGCTTATTAGCCTCGAAGACTTTCTCTTCGGAGTCGTCACCTTTATATATTTCCTGTTCGCCTTTGATGTCGGACAGGTCATCCATCTCTTTACCGAGCATCGTCGCTACGAGCTTGACTCTCGGAAGATCCTTGATCTCATATTCACCTATAAACTGTCCGTCCCTTAATACGGTTATCTTGTCACAGACTTCATAGACCTGATCAAGGAAGTGCGTAACAAATATGATGCCTACTCCGAGGGCTTTGAGATCGCGCATGAGACCGAAGAGCTTTTCAACTTCCTGCTCATCGAGAGAAGAAGTCGGCTCGTCCAGGATGAGGACCTTACAGTCCATATCCACTGCTCTCGCGATGGCGACCATCTGCTGAACGGCGATCGAACAGCTCGCGAGCTGCTGATTTGCCTTGGCAGGGATGTCGAGCTTTTTAAGGAGCGCATCCGCCATGGAGTTCATCTTTTTCCAGTTAGTGATCTTGCTGTTGCCGCGACCGATATACATGTTCTCGGCAACGGTCAGATTAGGACAGAGCGTGATCTCCTGATACACGGTACTGATGCCTACATTCTGTGCGTCCTGCGGGGAGTTGATGTAGACCTTCTGACCGTCGAGATCGATAGTTCCCGAATCCTTGGAATATACGCCTGTCAGAACTTTGATAAGAGTCGATTTACCGGCTCCGTTCTCACCCATAAGAGCGTGGATCTCTCCTTTATTGAGAGTGAACTGCACGTTCTGAAGTGCACGGACTCCCGGAAACGACTTATTGATGCCTCGCATCTCAAGTATTCTCTTATTATCCACAAGTTGTACCTCTTTTTTGTTCCTTACAAAACGCGGTGCGGGCCGTCCCGTAGGATATTCCGCACCGCGCTTTTAACAATAACGAAGGGTATGATTATCAGATTCCGTACTTATCAACATCTTCCTGCTTGATCTGTGTAGCGTCGAAGCCCTTCTCTTCCATGATGATGGTCTTCTCTGCAGGAGTCTTGCCTGCTTCAAGCTCTTTGATGATGTCGTCGATGTAGCTAGCCTGGAAAGGATTGCACTGTCCGTCATAGTTCCAGTTCTGAGCGAGGAGTTCTTCGAGAGCCCACTTGTTGCAGTCAAAGCCCATTACGATAACGTCCTTGCCAACACCGTGAGAGATACCTGCTGCGTCAAGAGCTGCAACTGCGCCCTTAGCCATATCATCGTTCTCAGCGTAGATAACGTTGAAAGATGTGCCTGCGTCGATAACGGACTGAACGATCTGCTGTGCCTTCTCTGCGTTCCACTCAGCTGTCTGCTGCTTTACGATATTCCAGTTGGACTCTGCGCCTACCTTTGTATCGAGAGCGCCGCTTCTGCCCTGCTGAGCTGCGGAACCCATAACGCCCTGGATATGGATGATGTTGTACTCGGAGAGGTTCTGACCTGCGAGCCAATCAACAGCTGTCTGGCCTTCCTTAGCCATATCGGAAACAATGGAAGCCTCATAAAGGCTTGGATCTGCGTCGATAGTTCTGTCGAAGAGGATTACCTTGATGCCTGCTGTCTTAGCATCCTGGAGGACTGAATCCCAGCCTGCCGTATCAGCTGCGGAAAGAAGGAGATAATCTACTTCATCAGCGATGAATGTCTGAGCTGCCTGGATCTGCTCGTCGTTCTTAAGGCTGTAAGCGAACTGTGCATCATAGCCGTTCTCTTTTGTGAACATAGCCTTAAGGTCTGCTACGTTAGCCGTACGATAACCGGACTCGTTAGGATCGTTGTTGATGATACCGACTTTGATGAGGCCGTCTCCGCCTGCTGCTTCGCCGCCGCCTGCGCTGTCGCCGTTGCCTGCATCGCTCTTAGCGCATGCAACAAGGCCGAATGCCATTACGGATGCCAAAACGATTGATAAAACCTTTTTAACTTTCATTAACTTTCTACCTCCCAAATAACATTTGCGATTAAGGGTCTTCCCCTTTGTTGGTTCCATTATTGTTTTCGGGAGGTCAAAAGACCATTGATAAAAAAATGATGCGTTGTGGATTTTTTATCCTGTTTGACAAAATGTTTAAAATTTCAACGATTTAGGTTGAGATTTTCGGCAACCTGATGGAAACCATCGTTCCTTCGTCGTATTTACTGTCTATTTTTATGCCGTATCCTTCTCCAAAATGGAGCTTGATCCTCTCATTTACATTATAAAGTCCGTAAACGACAGTCCTGTCGTTCGTGCCTTCCTCGATGGCACGCCTTACGTCAGCGAGCCTTTCTTCAGTCATGCCGATGCCGTTATCCTTGACGACGATCTCGAAGTATTCTTCCTTATTCCTTCCGAAAACCTCTATCGTTCCGCCGCCGCGCCTGTTCTTGATGCCGTGGTAAAGTGCGTTTTCGACCACAGGCTGAATGGTGAGCTTCGGGATCTTAAATCCGTTCAGGCTCTCCGGTACGTTAATGTTGAACTTCATGATGTCCTGATATCTGATCTGCTGGATCTCAAGATAACTTCTGACGTGATTTAATTCCTCGCTTACGAGGACCATCTCCTTGCCTTTGTTGAGCGAGAGACGGAAGAAGTCGGATAAGTTTCCTACCATGCTTACGACCTGCTTCTGGTTGCCTGACTCGGCCGACCACACGATCGCATCGAGCGTGTTATAGAGGAAGTGCGGATTGATCTGCGCCTGAAGAAGATCGAACTCGGCCTTGCGCAGCTGCTTTTGCTCCTTCTTGACCTGCTCCTCGATCGGCCTTGTGATCCAGATAGGACCGACACTCGATACGACGATCATACTGACGACGCTTATCGCGAGGATACCGACAGAGATCTCGAACATCTCGAGGAACGTCTCATTGTTGTCCGCCTGCGTGATCTGGATCTGCTTATTTTCATAGTAGATATATTCGTTAATGGTCTCCTGGAAAAGCGATGTAACGATCTGAACGTCGTTCTCCCAGATGAGCATGTTGTCTTCATACTTGTTCTCGTGACCGAGATTGTCCTTGATCCTGTCGATATAGGTCTCAAGGTTATTGAGGAATTTCTCAGCGCTCTGAAGTCGCTTCTGGTTATCCGCCGTGTTGGTATATCCCTTGAGCTCGTCAACGACTTTGCGCGCGTCCGACAGCTGCTGCGGGATCGTGCAATCCTCATACGTCGTATTACCTACGATGAGAAGATATGTCTCGTAGTCAAAGTCGGATTTAAAATCGAGTGAGAACTCACTCGCGATAACGACGGAACTGACCATGCTGTTATAGCGCTTGTTTACGAGCCACATATTAAAGAACGCATAGATCATGAATATGACGCTCGGAAGCAAGAGGATAAAGTAGGATATACGGATCTGCGTCACCAGGCGGGATCGTTGTTTCTTCTCCTTGGCCGCGAACATCATTCAGCTCCGTTGCCGCGTTCGTTATTTCTGTACTGCGTCGGAGTAACGCCCTGCGTCTTCTTGAACAGATACGAGAAATAATGCGGATCCTTGTAGCCGACCATAACGCCGATCTCGTTGCTCTTCCTGTTCGTGCTGCTCAGGAGCTCCTTGGCAGTATTCATCCTGTAATCGGTAAGATACTTGATGAACGGCTGGCCCGTCTCCTGCTTAAATATCGCACT
>CADCPU010000132.1 GCA_902803365.1 Oscillospiraceae bacterium | reverse complement strand
TGGTCTAAAGGGAATAAGCGGAAGAAAAAAGTAAGCAAACATCAAAAGAACACAAGTTGAAGTAAGAACAAGTCGTCACAAAGTCTATTGAGCATAGGTGGTTTGTGACCAGCCGGATCTGGCCCGCCCGCAGATATATCATTTGCGGGTGGGCATTTTGTTGTGATGAAGACGGCGGCGATCCTTTCAACCCATTCCTAAACCACTGGTTTAGAGACTTTTGCCGAAGATCGCCATATGCTATTTGTAGAACCACTCCGACTCTGCTCGATGGGACATGCGAAGCCCATTGACCGAAGCAGCCCGGTGGCTCTTCTGATAAGCCGTGCGGAAGCGGTATGGTGAAATCATTGCACCTCGATAGCTCGTTGACTTCTTCGACATCTTGGTCTGCTTTTACCCGGAAGAAGTCTGGGAGAAGAATCCCGCACCCGCCAGTCTTGCAGAAAGGATCGCGGCGATGCCTGACAATGAAATGGCCCGCGTGATGATCGAGGGCGAAGAAGCGATGATCGACATCGACGGCTGCGACACTTATATGACGATATACGGGGCCGAAGACGAACTGCTCGGAAGAGTCGAAGCGCTTGCAAAGGCCGAAGGCCTCTTCGTGCGGTAAGCAGCCGGGATTCCAGTAAGCGGATAGCAATGCTGATCCCGAGAACTGGTTTGACAGGGTCCTGAAAACAGGAGGTCGTCAAACTGTAATCGAATCGCAAAAAGTTCTGCAAACACTGAAGTTTTTTCTTTCTGAAGTTGTATAACTTAGTTTGCAATCAACCGAAATAGTATGTAGACCGAAGGTGAAAAGCCTTCGGTCTTTTATCTTGAAAAGAAACGGTAACGACTTTTTACTAACAATAAATCAGCGGAGAGTCCCAAGGTATGGACTTTACCTGCTGTAAGTAGGATAATCTAATCATATGAAAGCGATTCTTAACGATGTAGATAACACATATAGCGGAAGCCTCAAAATAGTTGATGTTGCTGCCTCAAAAAAGGAGTTCTGTAAAGAACTCGGTTGTGATTGGTGCCTGAAATCAAGCATAACGATTGAGGGGCACCGGTTTGGACTTGTCTATCCGAAGGACAGAATAGACAGAGGGTGGGCTTCTGTTTCGATGGTCAATTCGACTTGCGCACCGGACTTTCTTGGGAGCTATTTGTTGTTTGGACTTAGCGGATCCGGAAAACTAATTAGTCTTACGCAGAGAGAAATCGAAATCATTATGGCTCATTTTTCTTATGATAAACGTGATGACGGAAGAGGGCAATATGTGCTCAGTGTTGATTGATTATGTGGTGAGAATAGCTATCGTTGATGCTTGCGCATAAGAATCAGTGACTACGAGAAGGTGGAAAGCAACAATGAGATTAGAAGAACTAAGAAGTATCAAGGCACATAGAGGAATCAGCAAAATACTTGAACTTGCGTATAATGACTTTTGCGAAAAAGTAGTCGAACCAGGTTCTCTGTGTGACTATCGTAATGCAAATTTCGACGAAACAGTTGATTATCATGATGAAGCCATCCAGCTTATATACATTCTTCGCTATGGATATGCATATGCCTTTGAATACAAACATATGTATCAGAATGTAATGGATGAGCTAAGATTAAGTGGTAAAAAGAATATCGAGATCGATTCGATCGGATGTGGAAGCGGAATCGATCTTTGGTCTTTAATTGAGGCTATTGAGGGAAAAGAGAAGAGCTTCGAAAGAATAAAATGGAATGGGATAGATTTGGTAGATTGGTATTATGATATTAGTAAGACATCTTTACTTTCTGTCCCCTCATGTTTGCGTAACGAAAAAGTTCATATGAATGCTGCGGGTTACTATGAGCAAAAGGAGACTATTAGTGCGGATATCATTTTTTTCCCAAGGTCGATAACTGATATTGACTCTAGTTACCTGCATTCTATCTATAATTCTTTTTCAAATAAGCATTTTGAAAAGAACACCTTATATCTTATGTTTGCTGGAGTGAGAAGAAAGGAAATCGATGGTACTGAAGATAAGACCGACAAAGGAGCAAGGCAGAAGAGAAGGATCAATGAATTGAGAAGTGCAATCACAAGAAATGGTTTTGTTCCTCTAGGCGAATATACGTATAAACCAGAGAATAAGGGTATCTATTCCCTTGACAAGAAAATGTATTTATTCCCGGCCAATGTTTTGGAAGGTAATGCTATAAGTATTATTGGTGAACAATCAGCGTTATGTAAATGGTGTTACTATGAAAGATGTGTATTTAAGAGGAATGTTATGCTGACAGACAACTATGTTAACTACACTATCTTCAAGTTTGAGAGGTTCTAAGAATGATCATCAGCGCAAGTCGCAGAACAGACATACCGGCTTTTTACTCTGAGTGGTTCTATAACAGGATCAAAGAAGGCTTTCTATATGTCAAGAATCCCATGAATGCTCATCAGGTGAGCAGGATCGATCTTTCGCCTGGTGTAGTTGATTGTATTGTCTTTTGGACGAAGAATCCTGCACCAATGATCGATGGATTGGATAAGCTGAAAGACTATCAGTATTACTTTCAGGTTACGATCTCCGGGTATGGAAAAGACATAGAGCCGGGGATTCCGGACAAGAATAAAGTGATCATTCCGGCTTTCAAAAAACTGGCGGAAAAGATCGGGAAGGAAAAAGTGATCTGGAGATATGATCCTATTCTTGTAAGCCCAAAATACACGATCGATTATCATATCAAAGCTTTTAATAAAATAGCAGAAGAACTCGAAGGATTTACTGAGCGAGTTGTAATCAGTTTCGTGGATCTATATGCGAAAACGCTTCGCAACACGAAGGATCTAGGCATCAGAGAATTAAGCAATGACGAAATGATCGACATCGCAGAAAGAATGTCAACAGCGGCCTCGAAAAGAGGGATGACTACAGAATCCTGCGCCGAAGTGCTCGATTTGAGCAGCGCGGGAGTTGCTCATGGATGCTGCATCGACAAGAGGCTTATCGAACAAATAATAGGATGCCCGATCAAAGGAAAGAAGGACAAGAACCAACGTGAAGAATGCGGATGCTTTGAAAGCGTTGAGATAGGTACATACAATACGTGCAAGCATGGATGCAGATATTGCTATGCGAATTACAATCATGGAGAAGTGGAAAGACAATCTGCATTGTACGATCCGGACTCTCCGATACTGTGTGCTGTGATCGACGATGCTAAAGCTAAAATTACAGATAGAAAAGTAGAATCACTGAAGGAAACTCAGGTCAGTTTTCTGTAAGAAAAAGGACATAACATTTTTCGACCTTTTTCTGCAATGTTCATTACAGTTGTCATGTAGTAAAACTATTACCAAGATGACAACTGTAGTTTTGCAGTAGGAGGTGAATAGAATGCTGATATCAGTTTTTATGGAAGAGCCGACCATACTGGACATGGATCTCTCAGGGTATAACTATCGCTATATCAACGGAAAAGAGAAAAACCGGAAACACTGTGCAGGATACTGCAACTGCGATCTCCACTGCGGTGCGCTCACAGATGAGATGGTGGACAAGCACAGGTGTTTAGAGAAGGAATGCTATCACTTTTATGCAGTCATAGATGAAGAAAGGATGTAAAAGAATGAACATCGATTTGTATGACAAGATCGTTGAAATAGTAGAAGCGAATATAAGGTGTAATTTCGGAAAGATCACGAGGATAATCAGAAATGAGACTGGTTTTAGTGAAGAAGCAATCAAGTCATTTTTCGATATCGTGTCAGGGAAGCGTTTGTTCACGTATATAACTGACAGACAAGTCAGTGCGATCTATCGGAAGGCCATAGAAGAGAATAGAACATTCAGCGACGTAATAGATGAGTTCTCAGAGGAGGATAACTTTTGGAACCATGAGACCTTCTATCGTGGGTTCAGGCGCCTTTATGGCATGTCTCCGAAAGCAGCTAAAGAAAGTGGACTGGAGGCGGAGTCGCCTAAAACTCTCAGTGATATTTTAGGAACGATTCAGCATAGTGATTACCTGGATATTAAGCACGCACTGACGGAGTTGGAATTGAAATATGCTGAGGCGGTCGAGAAGAATAGGGCAGCATTGAACGATTATGACGAATTAGTAAGAGCATATAATACAATGAACAGGGAGCACAAAAGCGAAGTAGACGATCTCCAAGAGAAGATCGACCTTCTGGTCAAGAAAGATAAAGATCTGAACCTGATAAAACTGGAAAGGGCAAGGTTGAAAGAAGAAGTCGACAATCTGAAAGAAGCTCGGAAAAGAGACGCAAAAAAACAAAGCAAACTGTATGGACCTAAAATAGAAAAGTTGAATCTGCGGATAAAAGAACTGGAGGAGCGACTGATGGAAGCGAGAAAAGCCGGGGCGACGAAAGACTCTATAAGCGAAGACCAGTACAAGGTATTCATGAGACTTGAAAGATGCAGAAAGATGTTTGATCTTAGTATCGAAAGGATAATAGAACTCAATGCAGAAAGCGAAGGAAGAGGTATGTCTTTAGAAACACTGTGCGAGATCGAGGCTTTCAAAAACTATGATCCGGAGTATGAACTGGCTGATTTCTTTCATCCCTGCTATTCGGATGGATTCGAAGTGTATGAGGATGAAGATGAAGCCTTTAGGGAACATCTGATTAACGAAGGGACTTTACAGGAAAACTGGGACTATTACAACGGAGATGATGAAGTGCCTTCCCGCTATGAGGATGATGAAGATGACTTTATTCTGTTTTGATTATTGATAAAGGGAACAAGGAAGGACAAGATAATGATTACAAAAAAACGAATAGGGCTGTTCATATTGACAGTGTTACTGGTAATCGTATTGTTCTATATCGGTACGACAGAAGCGGTGAACACCGGCAGCGACGCTGAGATCGAAGAGGAAACGACGACTGAAGAGGTGGTGACAGATGATGGCTATGACATCACCTATGATTCGAATGGCAACATGACACCGGAATCCATGGAGAACATAGCGAATCAGGAACTCCACAAGGGCGCAAACGAAATGACCGAAGAAGAACAGCAGGATGCATTCGAAATGATGATGGAGGAGGAAGCGGGGCATAACGACGATCCTCCGACAGGGGCGAAGCCGTGGTGATCAAGAAAGCAAGAAAGATATCTTTCGTGTCAGAGGGATGTATCTATGGTATCGATTTTACTGATAACTACAAATTCTGTATAATGTATAGTAAGCAAGTCATTTGTGACACTTGAATCGAATGATACAACAAACGAAAAGGGATTGCGATCGATAGGGGGGCAACTTTATGCCAGGGTCAGAAAACAGTATCGAAGACAGACAGTCTGGTATCACCGAGCATAGTTCACAGTACAATTTGTCATTCCTGCTTGATGAACAATATCAGATGACAGACATCAAGAACGTGTACCAAAAGCGACAAGACAAAGCCGACAAGATCATCGGTAGGATCATGTCGCTGATTAGTGATGCCGAGATCGGAGACGCATGCCACGATGCTCAGGCAAAGGAAACCAAATATGTAGTGCAGTTTAGCAAAGATATCAAGGAGGACCTGGATTCTGGGAAAGTAAAACTCGTTGCAAACAAGTCCGGTGAATTGTTCGCGCAGGTCCGCGAGTCGAATGGTCATTATGGAGTCAAATTACCGATCAAACCGGAAACCGTAGCTCGCGGGCTGGATCCACAGGCGATCGCGACCTATATGCAAATGAAAGCGATCCAAAAGCAACTGGATGACGTGTTCGTTGCCCTCGGAGAGATAGGCAGCAAAGTAAGCGAAGTGGCGCGCGGACAGCACAATGACCGGCTTGCTCTATATTACAGCGGTCTGAATATGTACTACGAAGCAGGTCATATCAAGAACGAAGCTCTACGGATCGGGCTGATGGCGCAGGCGCTGCAGTCGTTGAACGAAGCCAATTCGCAGGTGATGAAAGAACTCAAAGACAACATCGACTACATTGTACACAAATCATACTTTTCGATAAAAGACAAAAAGAAAAGACTGAATGACATCGATGAAAAAATGAACACCATCAATCAATGCTTTGATGTTATTCACCGTGCCGCAGTTATCAAAGCGATGATCTATTATGAAACGGGTGAACTAGACGCGATGCTCGCTGTGATAGAGGAGTATGGAAAGTTCATCGATAATATGATCGTTCCAAATGAAGGCATATTGAGAGAGCATGATAAAAGCGATATCTATCTGCAGGGAGGAATCTGGGAAAGCAGAGTCAAAACTCTTTCATCGATGAATGAACTAAGAGATGCTGTGACAGATGAAGACGTATTCTATCTGGATACGAAGGAGAACAAAGATGAAGCGCGATAACAGAAAAAAGGGATGCCCGAACCCTGTGTGCGAAATGAACATCAAAAAGCACATGTTCAAAGCAGACTACAACTACTGCCCGGTTTGTTCGCAGCAGTTAGTATTCGTATGTGCGAAATGCTTTAGTTTGTTAGATGGCGATAATCCGAAACATAAATTCTGTGCCATTCACGAAGCGGAAAGGATAAAGCCAAAACCCATCGAAGTGACTCAGAATGCTGTCAGGCGTGCAGGCGATATTGGCGGGAAGGCCGGAGGTAAGATCAAGCAGGCCGGCGGTTTCGTGGGAAGCAAGATGAAAGACACAGGTGCAGGAATCAAAGACGCAATGGAAGCAAATCACGTTACCGAGGAATTGCTGAATGCAGGCATAAGGGCCATGAAAGACATAGGCACGGATACGATCAAAGAAGCGGGTAAAGCAGCTAAAAAGAACGCAAAGAAGAGGATTACGAAAAAGTAGGCATGAATGGCAAATTTCATGGAGTGATTCAATTATAATAGATTGTTAATTGTTCTAATGATTAACATTCTATTATAAAAGGATAGTTCTCGATTATTCAGACTTAGAATTGTCGAATCTATAAAAAGGCTGCATAAAAGGAGAAGTACATGAAAAAGACAGTTTTAACAAGTTTTGTTACAGTTATGATTTGCATTCTGCTGGTTCCAACTGTAGCATCTGCACATAGCTGGCAGGATGGATATTGTGATAGTAATTATGACGATTATTCGCATACACACTATTACTATTGCGATGAATGCGGTGAAGAATACTCGGTTGTTGAGCCTTGTGATTGGACATTCGAGAGCAGGGATTATTCTAACTGGAGTGGCTCGAAGCATGAAGTGACAACCTATTATACCTGTCCGGAATGCTATGGAGACAAGACTGTTACACAGTATAAAAAGCATGTAAACAAATGGGTCAGACATGGCAGCCACTTCTGGTATGAATGCAAATACTGTTGGCATACGCCTACATTTAATGGTGATCCGTTAGTAGACTACAACGACTCCGATCATGTGAGCTTGCATAAAAACAAAAAATACACATATCGGATGTTTGGCTATCACAAAAAACTTAACAGAGTAAAATCTATCAAATACAGTAAAAAGAAGATTTGCAAAGTCACTAGAAAAGGCTCCAAACTCATAATAAAAGGCAAAAAAAGAGGAAAGTGCAAGGTTACTGTAAATATGAAATCTGGTGCGAAGTACGTATTTAAAGTAAAAGTGAGATAATTTGCAAATGGCTAAGTAAGCCCTGTCTAAAAGGACGGGGCTTTTGTGTCTGGGGGAACTCTTCATGTATTATACTCGGGTGTTATAGTGATTTATCGACAATTCATAACCATAGAATGCTCAAATAGTGTATATTATTCCCATATCCGATGATCAACTATGACTCAGCTAATGAGGGTATGTTTATGAGACGATTGAGAAAAATCAGTGTTTCCCAAACGCCGCATCAGTCCTGAGGCTGATGGCGCCGTGACGATAGAATACAGTGACAGGCAAAGCACACTTCAGCGAATCTTTGCTGCAAGCAGCTTCACAAGAGCATTTTTGTTCCCCAAAAGCCGTTTTCCGTTATTTCCACCCCGAAGCTGGCTTAAATTAGCCCGTTACCAAAACCCATAATTTGAAACACCTTTGGCAAGGCATTTTTTATAAGAATTGCGAAAGTGCATCATCTAATGATTCGTATAGAGAATAACCCTGTCGTTCTCCTCAAGTGCCACATCAATAGCCCTCAGGTCACCTTTGAACAGGTGCATTTCTCCCTTTGGTTTTACGTATCCAAGGACTATAGTTGGGTTCTGCTCTTCTGCCGGAATGCTGGGATCAACAGACGCTTCGAATGTAGCCTTTATCAGTTCTGCCGCAGTACACGGGGCGGGGGTCGATTCGTAATAGCGATAGACCTTCTTCGCATATATCTCATTACCGCTGTCGAGCAGCGAGTTTGTCCTGCTGTATGTCAGGATATCGGAATAGAAATCGAAGAGTATGTCTTTCTCTCCGATCTGGGTGATGATCTTGCTGATATATCTGTTACTGATGACGACATTGTTCACATCGTATTTCTTGACAATGTCGTTGTGCTTTGGATCTACGATTTCGACGATTATCTCGATGTTGGTATCGTCGAAATATGGATCGTGGCGCTTCTTAGCATCGATGATATCCTGGATATTGATCAGGTTC
>CADCPU010000131.1 GCA_902803365.1 Oscillospiraceae bacterium | reverse complement strand
GTGGAAAGTTTGCCGTTTGCAATGCTCGAGTCATAGATAGGCTCGTTGGCCGGTGAATCAGTTGTGATCTTGACTTCCGTTAAGAACGGAGCATATGAAGAGACCTCGATCTCAAATTCACATGTGTCACCTACAGGCTTAAAATAGATCGGACTTGATTCATAATTAAGTTCTCCGTCCTTTACCATTACCTCTGTCGAAAATTGTAAAGTCTGCATATTATCATTCTTTGAAGCATATGCCGCAACGAATGCGATGATCAGGCCTGCGATCAAAATGGAAAATAATATCGATGCTTTTGTTTTCATGTTTCTTACCTCCCTTAACTTGATCATATAGTAATCTCTCCTCGACATTATGTCAAGTATATACGACATTAAGTTATGTATTTTTTGCAACGAATCGAGTTTGCCGGCCATACACAACCTTCAACACACGAGACAGGCAATGCAATTTATTGTTATTTTTCGAGCACAAACGAAAATGCCTGATATATATGCAAAAAAACAGCAAAAAACACGACAAGAGCAATATGCGAGGTGCACCTTGCCCTCATATAATATTTTCAAACTCAATTCAAATTTATAAAGAGAGGATGGTTGTTTTGAAGAAGTTTATATCGGTGATGGTCACTTTGGCCGTCATCCTTGCTGTGCTACCTGTAAATATGGCAGCAAGGGCAGCGACGGCAGGAATGATCACCAAGAAATTCGACCTCGGCGGCAAAGGGGCTGCCTCAGGTTACATCGGAGTCTCGGCGACAGAAGCCTATGACTCCAAGAAAGGCTACGGCTTCGAAAACACAAAAGCGGTCTTCGATGTCGATGCGGCAGGCAAAGGAGCTCTGTCTGACGCAGTCAGATTCAGATTGGATACAGCCGGTCACGTATTCAATGTTGATCTTCCAAAGGGCGTCTATAAGATCACGGTCACAACGGGAAATGTCGAATCCGCGACTATCACGGCGGAGGGGATCCATCAGCTTTATTTTCTGACGGGAAATAATGCAACAGATTCCTTTACTATCCCGGTAACAGACGGTCAGCTCAACATCTACCCGACTTCCGGAACGGGCGCGGCTTTCTCGCTCAGCGCGATCGAGATCGAGCAGACTTCGACAGATACGGTCACGAAGCCGACTATCTGGACGTGCGGTGATTCGACGGTCGCAAGTTACTATAACGTTCCTGATGATTATCTGAGAGGTTGGGGCGAGTTTTTGAACCGCCATGTTGACATGAACAAGTACGATGTCAGGAACATATCAGCCAGCGGGCTTCGTTCGGCTGACCTTAAGAGGTCACTCTTCCCTACCGTTGAGTATTACGGCAAGGAAGGCGATATCCTGCTCTTATCCGTCGGAATAAATGACTATATCGACGAGCTTAAGGCGCATCCTGATGCACTCGATTCATCCGAATACGTAAAGAACATGACTGCCATGGTCAAGACTGCCAAGTCAAAAGGAATGAAGGTCTATCTTGTTAAGCAGCACAGCGAGCTTACTGACTGTTCAACTTACCCGGTCCCTACCAAGAAGTGGTTCAGCGATGAGATCGATTCTATCGCGAAGTCCGAGAATGTAGGGATCATCGATCTGTTCCATCCGTGGCTCGAATTCTGCCTGGAGAACACGAGGAAGGTCGCATCACAGTACTATCACAATAATCTCCATCCGAATGCTCTCGGCGCAGACAAGATGGCGGAGATCATCGCAGGCCAGCTCTTCCCTGTAAGAAAGTCTGTTACACCGACTCCGACGGATATCCCGGATACTCCTTCCGTGGTATATGAGACGGAAATATCGGGAGGCCCTGTCGCTAATCCTCACAAGGGATACGTTATCAACTTCTATAATCCTGATATGCTCTATAGCGGCAAACATCCGCTCGGCATCGACGGTGAGAAGAATAACCGCGCGTGGGATGTCTGCACGATCTGTTCGGGTGTAATGTTCTGGGAAGACTTAAATCCTGCAGAAGGAGTCTACAATTTTGACGAGATCGACAGAGCACTCGAAGCATGCGAACAGGCAGGAAGAACGTACGGAATAAGGATCATTCCTTATACGACTTCGAAGGGTTCCGATGACAACTACGGCGCAGAGCACGACTTCGTTCCACAGTGGGTCTATGACAAAGGTGCCAAGCAGGATCTCACCTCGTATAAATACAAAGAGGGCGCACCGCAGATCAAGGTTCCGAACTGGTCCGACCCGATCTATATCCAGGCATATAAGGATTTTACCAAGGCACTGGCTGACAGGTATAACGGTGATCCGCGTGTCGAATATGTTGAGATCCGCGCTTTCGGAAATATGGGCGAATGGCACACTTCCGAATTTATAGGCAACGAGATGCCTTCTTCAGAGATACAAAAGGATATGCTCTCTTACTTCGCTTCGGTATTCCCTGACACGACATGCTGCGCATTGTCAGACGTACGCGGCGATGTTTACGAACACGCTATCAAGCTCGGTATCGCAAAGCGTAACAACGGACTTGTCATGGGACCTAACGAAGAGTGGGACTTAAGGCCCGCATATAAGGCCAACGTTATGACGATGGGCGATAACCACAATTCTTATGAAAATATGCTGAACCCTAAGGGTGAAGGTTATCTTAAGTGGACACCGGAGCACTATCGCGAGGTTATCGAGATAGCGCATCTGTCGATATACTCGCTCGACATGGACAGTACGACGGGTTATCAGATCTATCTCGATCAGAAACCGCTCATCGATGAGATGTGCAACCGTTTGGGCTATAACTTCACTGTCACTTCCGCTGCTTCGTACGACAATAAGCTCGTCGTAAAGATCAAGAACACGGGACTTGCTTCCTGCTTATTCAATATCGATCTGTGCGCAGAGATAACGGATGCGGATGGCAATAAGATCGCGAATTTCGGTTCGCCGATAAGGATCGAAAAGGCATCATTCCATGACGGTGAGGAGAAAGTATTTATTTTCGAGAACGAGGGCGAATCGCCAGCAGACGCAACGCTCTGCCTTGCCATATACGACTGCGACAATCCGCTCGTCGCAGGCAAGGATCCGACGGTCAAGTTCGACAACAAGAATAATCTGCCGAACAACAGATTGAAGCTCGTCGTAACACAGGTCAATAATACCGATCCGTCAAACCCGGGCGGCACGGTTTTGATCAACGACCCTAATGATCCTAACGTCCCTTCCGTCAAGCCTTCACAAGCACCGGCTGTCGTTACGACTATACCTGCTCCGGCAGACAGCGAGGAGACTCAGAAGATCTCCGATTTTGTCGCAAGACTTTATAAATATGTACTTAACAGAGAGTACGAAAAAGACGGCCTTACGTTCTGGACCAACGAACTTTATTCGTTCAACAGAAGCGGTGCAGAAGTCGGACTTCAGTTCATCTTCTCTGATGAATTTATAAGCCGCAACACATCCGAT
>CADCPU010000130.1 GCA_902803365.1 Oscillospiraceae bacterium | reverse complement strand
TTCCAGAAGAAGTTCGAAAAGGGCGGATACGCGGGTCTGCAGGGGAATTGTGAGAAGGATTCTTTCTCCGGCGAGATCCAGTTCAAGGTGAACGGAGCTTTCCCGGCAGAGAAACCGGCCGGCAGGAAAGATACTGCGGAAAGAAAACGTGTCGAACTGCATGTCCACACCAAGATGAGCGAGAGTGACGCAACGACCGACCCCGCAGATCTTATCAAGCTTGCCGCAAGCTTCGGCCACCCCGCATGTGCCGTTACGGATCACGGAGTGGTCCAGGCTTTTCCGCATGTTTTTGAAGCGGCTAAAGGCATCAACAAGAAGCGTAAAGACACAGGTGAAGCACCGATCAAGTGTATCCTCGGATGTGAGGGTTATCTTGTAGATGACGGCCCCACGGTCTTCTATAACCTGCCTTACGATTACAAGAACGATAAGTACTTTAAGAAAGCAGATGGTGATGAGGATGCCCAGCTTGACTTCCTTTCCAAGCCAAAGGCTGTAGGTTCTTTCGTATCTGTTGTCATTAAGCGCAATGGTGACGATGCGCTCAGGGATACTTTTACATCGGTGTGTGCTTCCAAGTACAGACTTAAAGGATATAAGGCAGTAAGACCTGCCGAAGAGGGCGAGTCAGAGCACGATGCTATGGAGTTTGCATCCCACGATATCGACAAGTCGCTTTGGGATGAATCCGAATTCCCGGAAAAACTCAGTGACGATGCCATTGCAGCTAAGGTTCTTGAACCGCATGCACCTTTGGGTAAGACAATTAATTCAGAGCTTGATATTAGCGGGGAATTCGCTGACGGTGAAGATGAAGTTGTTCCCTCAGAACTTGTCTATGAGCATGTCGCGGATTTCTCTGCGGATTTTAATGACGCAATCTATCCCGGTACAGGTGATCCTTTCGATTCCTATTTCGCAATGGGCGAACTTTTGGAATTCATAGGAGATTCCTATATAACAGGACCTGACATTTTTACGACGCTTGCATTCCTGCGCCGAGCTGGTTACGGCATCAACATTGAAGACCACGTTTACTACAGACATAAGTTCCTTATGCCTGCCACAAGTGATGAGGATATCCTGGAGACATACTTCAAGGGTGAATATAAGACTGTAGAAGAGCTTCTTGCATCCAAGGGAACCGAATTTACATATGCCGCAAACGGGGATTCTCACGATGATATGTTTGAAGCATGCTATAAGTCGGCATCTTGCCTTGTCGCATGCCTTAAGGATGCAGGCACGGCAGATGCTCTGTCGATAAACTATGCATCAGGACACTTTACGCCCGGAAAGATAAAGTTGGCGGAAAAGGATAAGATCACCGGTCTGCCTTTATCGCCGATGTATCACATCATTTATCTCGTGCGTTCGAATATGGGCCTTTATAACCTGTACCGTATAGTGTCCGAATCACAGATTCACTATTATTCCAGGAGACCGAGGACTCCCAAGAGCCTGCTCAAGTATTACAAGTCCGGTATCATCGTCGGTGGCGCATGCGAGCGCGGAGAGATCTACCGTTATGTGATCTCGACATACAGGGCACATAACAAGGACAGGGTTCTTACAAGACAGCTTCTGAAAGAATCTGAAGAGTTCAGGCGTATCCTGAGCCTTTACGATTATGTAGAGATCCAGCCTCTGTGCAACAACATGTTCATTACAAGACAGGATCCTTCCAGATCAGATACCGGTACCACTCCAATGGATGAGAACGATATCAGGATAATCAACGAACTCCTGGTAGAGACGGCAGACGATCACAACATGCCTGTATGTGCCACAACAGACTCGCATTTCCTTAATAAGGAAGACGGCATGTACAGAAAATACATGATGATGAGCATGGGCTTTGATGATGCCGAGATGCAGAGCGATCTGTATTTCAGGACCACGGAAGAAATGCTCGAAGAGTTCTCTTATCTCGGTGAGAAGAAGGCTGAAGAAGTCGTAATCGATAATACGAATATGATCGCGGATCTGATCGAGTTCGGCATCAAGCCGTTCCCCGACGGATCTTATCCTCCGCAGAT
>CADCPU010000129.1 GCA_902803365.1 Oscillospiraceae bacterium | reverse complement strand
GCAACTGTACTTGCAAAGCTGGAGTACTTGAATCCGGCAGGATCTGTTAAGGATCGTGTAGCACTCTCCATGATCGAGGATGCTGAGCAGAAGGGCCTTTTGAAGCCCGGTGCAACGATCATCGAGCCTACGAGCGGTAACACGGGTATCGGACTTGCAGCAGTTGCAGCAGCTAAAGGATACAGAGCAATACTTACACTTCCTGAGACGATGAGCGTCGAGAGAAGAACACTCCTTAAAGCATACGGTGCAGAGATCGTTCTCACAGAAGGTGCTAAGGGTATGAAGGGCGCTATCGCTAAGGCAGAGGAGCTCAATAAGGAGATCGAAGGATCCATCATCCTCGGACAGTTCATTAACCCTGCTAACCCTAAGGTTCACAAGGAGACAACAGGTCCTGAGATCTGGGAGCAGACAGACGGAAAGGTTGATATCTTTGTAGCAGGCGTAGGTACTGGCGGAACAGTAACAGGTGTCGGTGAGTACCTCAAGTCCCAGAATCCTAATGTTAAGATCGTAGCCGTTGAGCCTAAGACAAGTGCAGTTCTTTCAACAGGTGTTGCAGGAGCACATAAGATCCAGGGTATCGGTGCAGGATTTGTTCCTGAAGTTCTTAACACAGATATCTATGATGAGATCATCGCTATCGAGAATGAAGATGCTTTCGCTGAAGGCAAGGCTTTCGCAGTATCCGAGGGTATCCTCGTAGGTATCTCTTCCGGTGCAGCTTTGAAGGCTGCAGAGATCCTCGCTAAGAGACCTGAGAACAAGGGCAAGGTCATCGTAGCATTGCTTCCTGATTCAGGTGACCGTTATCTCTCTACACCTCTTTTCAAGGACTGATAAGTCGGAGGTGATCTGATATGGCAACAACAGACAGTGTCGAGAAGAACGGTTCGTATCTCGACAAGGTCAAGGAACTTGTTGAAAGTACAAGATACGGAAATGTTGTCCTGATAATCCAGGACGGCAAGGTCATTCAGATCGACAAGACAGAGAAGTTCAGAATTTAATAAGACCGGCATACCGGAGACTAGTATTAACGTCTGTTTTACAGCGTCTCCGGTTTTTTGCGCCCAAAAAGTAGGTGAAAGATGAGTAATTCATATAAAGATCTGCAGAATTCTCACCCGTGCTTCGGCGGACACAAGAATAATGCAGGCAGGATACACCTTCCTGTAAGTCCGGGTTGTAACATCGCATGCCGCTTCTGCGACAGAACGATAAACGATGTTGAAGAACGCCCGGGAGTTACTTCGAAGGTACTTAAGCCGGAAGAGAGTGAAGAGATCCTCAAGAAAGCCCTGGAGATCTGCCCTGATATAAAGGTCGCAGGTATCGCAGGCCCCGGAGATACACTTGCTTCGGACAATGCACTGGAGACGTTCAGGATAGTAAAAGAGAAATTTCCTAATCTTATCAAGTGTATGAGTACGAACGGACTTCTTCTTAACGAAAGAGCAGACGAAGTCATTGAGGTGGGGATCGATTCCCTGACGGTTACGGTAAATGCCGTAGATCCCGAGATAGAAGAAAAGCTTAATGCTTACATTATCTATCACGGCAAGAAGATAGAAGGCGTCGAGGGCGCTAAGATCCTGATCGAAAATCAGCTGGCCGGAATAAGAAAAGTCGCAGCTGCAGGAATAACGGTCAAGGTCAACACAGTCCTCGTTCCCGAGATAAACGGAGATCATATTGAGACGATCGCGAAAACAGTTAAGGAGGCTGGTGCAAGCATATATAACATAATCCCTCTGATCCCGCAGCATGAACTCAAGGACGTAAAGGCACCGACCTGTCCGCAGATAGATGCGGCGAGGACGAAAGCTTCGAAGTATATCGATGTTTTCAGACATTGCCAGCACTGCAGAGCAGATGCGGTCGGAGTTCCTGGTAAGTCGGAGTTCGGTGATCAGATCTATCAGAGAAGACTCAAGGTCAAGGAGACGTTCTCACATGGCTGATGACAGATATCTGATAGCAGTCGCGTCAAGTGACGGAATAGTAGTGAACAATCACTTCGGTCATGCAGCGACATTCTATGTTTTCGAGGCCTCGGACGACAGGATCGAACTTAAGGAAAAACGAGAAGTTACTCCTGTCTGTCACACCGGTGAGCACGATGAAGACAGACTTAACGAAAACGCGAACAGATTCGCAGACTGCGACTTCGTTCTGGTCAGCAAGATAGGTGACGGAGCACGTGCAGTATTGGAGAGCAAGGGTATCGCTTGCTATGAGATCCCCGGTATCATAACCGATTCGATCGATAAATTGATCAGATACGAAAAAGTGAATAATTTGTTTTTATAGGAAGGACATTCAAGATGGGCGAGTTAAGACAGATCGCAATTTACGGAAAAGGTGGTATCGGTAAGTCCACCACAACACAGAACCTCACGGCAGGTCTGGTAGAACACGGTAAGAAAGTAATGGTAGTCGGTTGTGACCCTAAGGCAGATTCAACAAGACTTCTTTTGGGCGGCCTTGCACAGAAGACGGTTCTTGATACGATCCGCGAAGAGGGTGAGGATATCGCACTCGACAGGATCTTAAAGGAAGGCTACGGCGGAACACGATGCGTTGAGTCCGGCGGACCTGAGCCTGGTGTAGGTTGTGCAGGTCGAGGCATCATCACTTCGATCAACATGCTCGAGAACTTGGGCGCATATACCGATGACCTTGATTATGTTTTCTATGACGTCTTGGGCGACGTTGTGTGCGGCGGTTTCGCAATGCCGATCCGTGAAGGTAAGGCTAAGGAGATCTACATCGTAGCAAGTGGTGAGATGATGGCTCTCTATGCAGCTAACAATATCTCCAAGGGTATCCAGCGATATGCAAGAACAGGCGGAGTAAGACTTGGCGGTATCATCTGTAACTCCAGAAACGTTGACCGCGAGCTTGACCTCTTGAGAGCTTTCGCTAAGGAACTCGGAACAAAACTTCTCTACTTCGTTCCTCGTGACAATATCGTTCAGCACGCTGAGATCAACAAGAAGACGGTTATCGAATACAGACCTGATTCCAATCAGGCTCAGGAATACAGAAATCTCGCTCAGGCAGTTATCGAGAATCAGGATTTCGTAATTCCTACTCCAATGACACAGGAAAGACTTGAAGAGATCCTCATGGAATACGGCATGATGGAACTCGCAGACGCCTACAAGATCTAATAAGAACGGAGGTAGCAAAATGGGTAAGATATACGGTTCCATTACTGAACTCGTCGGACATACACCGATAGTCGAGTTCAAGAGATTGGCAAAAGAATTGGGCCTTAAGGGTAGAGTAGCCGGAAAGCTCGAATACTTTAACCCTGCAGGATCACATAAAGACAGAATGGCTCTCGAGATCATCGAGGCAGCAGAAGAGAGAGGCGACATCAGCCCTGATAAGACAACTCTTGTTGAGTTTACGAGCGGTAACACGGGTATCGCAATGGCAGCTTTCGCAGCAGCTAAGGGTTACAAGTTCAAGATCGGTCTTCAGAACGGCGTATCCGTAGAAAGACTTAAGCTTCTCCAGGCATACCAGGCAGAGATCGCATCAGTTCCTCAGGAGCTCATCGCAGGCGTTTTCGAAAAGGGTATCGCAGCATTTGCCGATGTTATCACATACATGACTAAGGATCTTGACAATGCATATGCAACAAGACAGCTCGATAATCCTGATAACATCAACGCACACTATAAGCACACAGGTCCTGAGATCTGGGAAGATACTGACGGAAAGATCGATATCTTTGTCGGTGGTGTAGGAACGGGTGGATCTACACACGGTGTAAGCCGTTACCTTAAGGAGAAGAATCCTAATGTTAAGGTAGTTATTACACAGCCTGATCCTAACGATGTTGCAAATCCTTTGGTAAGCGGTGTTGAGGACGGAGGTTTCCACGGTATCCATCAGGTACATGATGATAACGGCATCACACCTATGGCTCCGGCTAACTTCAGTGACGATCTTACAGATGAGTACAATTTCGTATCATATGCAGAGACACTTCGTGCTATCCATCTCTTGGCTAAGTATGAAGGAATCTTCGTCGGAGCATCCGCAGGTGCTTCTTTGGCAGTAGCTATCAAGCTCGCTCAGAAGGAAGAGAACAAGGGCAAGCTCATTGTTCCGCTCCTTCCTGATAACGGTGAGAGATACTTGTCCGAAGATCTCCAGCTGGTACGTCCTGAAGTCGAGGAAAAAGCAGGCTTCTAATTTAAGTTCAAGTGAGGAAAACATTCATGCCTATCAATCTTAATAATTCCAACGTGGCTACAAGAGAGAACCGTATCGGTTCGATCACGGGTTACGTAGGAACATTAAAAGATCTCGCTACACAAAGTGAGTGCGGAACACTCAAGGGTTGTTCCAGATGCTTCTCGCAGTCGAGTACATGTCTTTCATCTTGTGCACTCGGTCAGCTCTGCGGTATCCGTGATGTAGCTCTTATCCACCATGGTCCTGCAGGTTGTTCCGTAGCAGGTGCAGGTGCTTACTATATGGCCAAGGTAATGTCCAAGAAGCGCGGCGTTACAAGTGACACGATCTATGTCGGAACCGACATGAACGAGAACGATACGATCTTCGGATCGACAAATACCCTTAGGAACGTAATCCTTGAAGTAAACAAGAGATATTCTCCGAAGGCTATCTTCGTATCCAGTTCCTGTGCAACAGGTATCATCGGTGAGGATATCGACAGCATCGTTGATGAAGTAAGAGATGAGGTCGGTGTTCCGATCGTAGCAGTTCACTGTGAAGGTTTTAAGTCCCGTATCTGGGCTACCGGTTTTGATATCTCAGACCACGCAGTCTTGCAGTCTATCGTTCAGCCGCCGAGAGAAGGCGTTAAGACAAATAAGATCAACTTCAAGAACTTCTTTGAGAGCGCTCGTCCTGAGATCATCGAGATGTTCAAGAACTTCGATCTTGATCCTGTATTCCTCTACTGTAACTCAACAGTTGAAGAACTCTCCCATCTTTCTGAGAGCCTTGCTACGACATGTATCTGCGGTACTTTGGGTAACTACCTCGGTAACGCTCTTGAAGAAAAGTACGGCGTTCCTT
>CADCPU010000128.1 GCA_902803365.1 Oscillospiraceae bacterium | reverse complement strand
CACGAAAACAGTGATATCGACATCATGGTCCTGATCGACGGATTCTCCGTAAGTGATATGGATCAGTATCGCGAGATCTTGAATAGGATCGGTCATGTTGAGAAGTCTTGCGGCTTTATCTGCGGCAAGGATGACATGATGAATTGGAATCCGCTCGAATCAATTCAGCTTCAGTACACGACTAAGGATCTGTACGGAACTCTTACTGATTTCCTTCCGGCTGCGACAAGAGAAGACGAGATCAATTACGTCAAGCTCAGTATAGGCAACCTGTTTCATGAGATCTGTCATCGCTATATCCACGGCGGACGCGAGAAGAGTGCTCTTAAGCTTCGCGGAACATGCAAAGGGCTGTTCTTTATTATCCAGAATCTCTATTATCTTGAGAGTGGTGATTTTGTAGGCACAAAGAAAGCGCTCAAGGAGCGCGTCTCTGATGAAGATCGTGCTATGCTTGAGCTCGCCGAGCTTCCTGATGATTATGATTTTGATGCTGCATATGACTCACTGTTTAAGTGGTGTCAGAAGACGCTTATCCGCCTTGAGAATATCTGATCAAAGACCCGTGTATAGGAATGCTTCATCGAGCATATCCTTCCATCTGACGAGATAGAGCATGTGCCCCAGATCAGGAAGCAGGTGGAAGCTTACAGGGTTATAAAGATCCGACAGGTATCTTGCGTATTCAGGCGGTGTGGAACGGTCTTTCTCACCGGACCAGATGAATACCTTGATGCTCGAATCAAGCTTCGGTTCTTCGCGCTTGTCAAACATTGCTTTGGCATCAAAATAAGCGCCCTTGCCACTGTTTGTTAATGCCTTGATAACTGCTTCTCTATACAGGTCAATATGTTCGAGACAATACTCGCGTTCTTCTTCACTGAACTCCTTCAGTTTCTCGTTGATTATCTGGTCAACGTGATAGAGTACTGACATTGAATATCCTTTGAAGTAGAACTTGGATATCGAAGGCAGGTGAGTGAGAAGAAGTCGCCTCTTGTTAAGGCTCTTGGATATTATCGCTCTCGTGTCCTTGTTGTTCAGATTCGGAAGGCTGCTGACGAGTATCAGGCCGCTCGTGATCTCAGGGAAGAGCGACGCGAATACCTGTGCGTAAAGACCGCCTGCGCTGTGACCGACGAGGACAACATTTTCGATGCCTTTGATGACGAGAAAATCCCTGATATCAGATACGAATTCTTCGATCTTATATAGGCCTCTGGATTCGGAATTACCGACACCGGGCCTGTTGAATGAGAGGATACAGTAATCGTTTCCTCTGTGGTTATATTCTTCGTCAGGGATATAGCGGGCAGAACCTGCGTGGCCGTGGAAGAACAGGATACATACCTTAGTCCAGCGACCGTATCTTACATACTCAACATTGCGTCCGTTAATATTGGCGGTTGTAGTCAGTATCATACGCAAAAATGCCCTCTTTCTTTTTATCTTATCATCGGCTCGAAAACTGTTTGTAAACGAATAATAAATAAAGCAAATACATTTAATATCTTCCTGCCACAGGTTTACCTCATTATTCAACTTTTCCTGCCTAGGTTTTGTCACAATGAAAAAACCTCCCGATGTTACCATTTGCCATAGGACAACAGGAGGCATATGTGAAAGATTTTCTTGGCGAGGTCATCAACCTCATAACGTATTTTCATAACAGGATATTAAGCCTGAATGACGCAAGTGAAGTGACATTTACCGATAAGGAACTTCACTTCATCGTGATAGGCGTCATCGGTATGCTCATGATACTGTGCATATATCCGGTCTTTAACAGACTGGTCAAGAAGGGCAAGTCAATGGCACTGACATTCATCTACGTTGTTACACTGCTCATTGTTCTTACCTTTGCGATAGAGATCGGTCAGAAAGCGACATCTACAGGTTCCATGGAATTTGCGGATATCATGTATGGTATGGTAGGCTTTGCCGCTTTCTTTGCAATCTTTATGTTTGTAACGAGAGTAGTCAAGTTTGTTCGATCCAGGATCTCTTCAAGATCTGAGATTAAAACGAAGACCCGCGATAACACTCGTTTTTTCGATGTCACTCAGTAAGTTCAGGCATTTTTTTCTTCCTGATGAGGAATAGTCCGAGAAGTGTGAATACGATAGCTTCAATGATGGTACTCAAAAGGATGTTGGTCGTATTGCCGTCATGCAGTTCGCTTACCGAATGATTTGTTCCGTCTAAGAGTTCTGACAATACACTGGGCAGATCCCATAAGACATGAAGGATGATATTAAACCAGATATTTTTGCTCCTCGCGTAGAGCGCTGCCAAATAAAATCCGATTCCGGTTGCAAAGATGCACTGCCCGATGACTCCGACAAAGTCATTATAGAAAAACAGATTTGTTAAGTGTCCGAATCCGAATATCACACTTGATACGATCATGGAGATTATGAGTCCTTTGCGTGACTTGTAACCGGTTACACCTCGGATAAAGTTTATTATTATTCCGCGGTATGCCAATTCCTCACCGATTCCCGCACTGCAGATAATGGCGACAATATAAAGTACGAAGAAGAGCGGTGACACATTCGGTTTATAATGTTCTTTTGTTATTATGACAACGGTCTGTATAAGCGAGAATAATGTATATCCCAACATCGGGAAACCTACTATCGCCCCTGTAAGAAAACTTTTCCCGTTTCCGAGTTTTAAGACATCTTTTCTTCCCAATAAAACAAGTATGAGTATGTATCCGATCGCTGTAACGATTCCCTGAAAAAGGAGAGTAACAATCGAATACTCGAAGTCATTCATGTTTCCGGCGGGAATATACCACGATGCTATTCCTCCGACCGCAGTTACCACAGCGGCTGCCAAGATGGCGCCGATGCACTTCATCAATTTATTCTTTTTGTCCATTTTATTTCCTTTCCTTATGAGCGCAGGCTCATGCAACGTAGTGACGAGTGAGAAAGAGAACCCGTTTCTTAAGTATGCACCAAGATGATATAATATATCAGTTTATTATGGAATGAAAGAGAAGGGAAACATGCTTACGGTCAAAATACTTTTTTCGGTCGCGATCATCGGTCATTTGCTGTGCGGATACTGTGATTGTCTCCTGACATACATTCCGGGTTACGGGAAATTCGATCCCAAGAGCATGTCAGACAACAAACTGATGTCCAAGACATTTGAGAAGATGCCTCTTAAAAATCCTCAGATGTCGATGATCCTCGGCTGTTTTGCTCTCATGATGATCGCAGCGGGATACTTCGGAATGTATTTGTGGTTCAGCAAGATCTCAAAGATCATCTCGATATTGATCCTCATATCCGCTGCATTATTCTTCATTCCGGGTACAGCGCATCACGTATTCTGCGGAGTGGCAGAATGGTTCTACATCAAGATGGGAAGGACTGAAGAAGCACGAGAAGCAGTCGTTAAGTTCTTCAAGGACACTTCGATCACGATGATCTTATGCTATCTGGGAATGGCTGTATTCGGGATCACGCTGTTTGTCGCGGTAGTGACCGGAACGGCTGAGATACCGCGCTGGGGCTGCATCTTTAATGTTGTTCCATTATATCTTCTGACCTTCTGGCTGAGGGTAGGAGGTATGGGAAACTGGTGCGGTGCCGTAATGTTCGCGGGACTGTTGTTCCTCATTTGAATTCATTTACCACGGAAAATCAGGCGTGATCATATGCTGAATGTCTTCGGCTTTAAGTATCTTTGAGATTTCAGATATTTGTTCAGCCGTACCTGAAAAGATTACTGCAGGAGGATTGCTAATTGCTTTTTTTATCTGCATAGAGTTCAAATTGGTAATATGAGCTATCTTTTTAATTGAATCCAAAGTGGGATTTCCAGATGATATAACTTTAATCTCATATATGGTTTTGTCATCTTGCATAGGATTATATTCGCTTGTCACCCAGTTCCAACCACATTTTGGGCATATCATTCCACATGGATGTTCTGACTGGATTGGGATCATTTCTGTTCCGCACTTTTCGCATACAATCTTGTTCATTTTTTATAACCTCCGGGATAAAATGTTCGGAATTTTCCTTTG
>CADCPU010000127.1 GCA_902803365.1 Oscillospiraceae bacterium | reverse complement strand
GTGTCTTCCCTGCCTGAAGGAACACAGGTGATGCAGAACGCATACGGCAGCTACATCCTGGCGGATGTCGTTCCGGGAGTCGAGACCGTAATACCGCTTAATGCATAAAACAACAAGGGCTGCCTCAGTCACACTGAGACAGCCCTTGATTATTTATCAGATCTTTTTCAGGCTTTCTTACAGATATAAGCCATCCAGTCGTGCTTCTCGACCTTCTCGCAGATCTTGAAGCCCGCATCGGCAAGAGCCTTCTCAACACGCTCTGCCTTTGTATTGATAATGCCCGAGCACATGAAGATTCCGTCATCCGCAAGTTTAGAAGGGACATCACCTGCGATCGCGCAGATAACGTCAGCGATGATATTTGCTACGATGACATCATACTTCTCTGCCTTGGCATCCTTAAGTTCACCCGTGTGACAATCGATAAAACCGCAGGAGTTGTTCTCACAGTTTTCGACAGCTACATCAACGGCCAGACGATCGATATCGATAGCCTCGATATTCCTGCAACCGAGCTTTGCAGCGATGATCGCCAGGATACCCGAACCCGTACCGAGATCAAGGAGCTTATCGTCAGCTTTAAGGTGCTTATCAAGAAGCTCGGCACACATGGAAGTAGTCTCATGCGTACCCGTGCCGAATGCCGAGCCCGGATCGAGATATACAACGGATGTGCCCTCGTCGACCGTTACCTCTTCCCACGAAGGACAGATAACGATACGATCCGAGATACGGAAAGACTTGTAGTCAGCCTTCCAGTTATTGGCCCAGTCTTCGTCCTTGACGTACTTGTAGCCTGTGAAGCCCTGACCGATATCAAGGAACTGACCGATGTCAGCCAAGCGGTCTTTAATGAGCTTCATTGCGTCGTCGGTAGGAACAGTCTTCTTGTCCATATTGGCATAGATCTTGCCTACACCTTCAGGATTAACGTATTCCTCACTCTTTGCACCGAGCCTGATACCTTCATCGAACTCTGCAAAATATGCATTGATCGTTACATCGGTTCCGAGAGAATCAATGTAACCGTCATCAGCATAAGAGAGCGAATCCGGATCGTCGATGATACGCTTTATCTCATAAGGATCGCATACGGCGATACCGTCGGCACCTATCTGTGCGAGCATCTCGCAGATAGCGTCCGAAGCGTCCTCTGTAGTAACTATTGTTATTTCAACCCACTGCATGGCGACTCCTTATTTAAACAGGTCTTTTACTTTCTTGAAGAAGCCGGACTTCTTCGCGTAGTTCTTCTCTGTAAGTGTAGCCTCGAAAGACTTCAGGAGTTTCTTCTGCTCATCGCTGAGCTTTGTAGGAACCTCCACGATAAACTTACAGGTGTGCTTACCCCTTGTTGAAGGACTGTTGACATAAGGGATACCCTTGCCTCTGAACTCGGCAGTCTCACCCGGCTGCGTGCCTTCACGGATGGAATACTTCATAGGACCGTCGATCGTAGGGATCTCGATCTCGCCGCCCAAAGCAGCCTGCGCATAAGATACCGGAACTTCACAGTATGTATCAGGGCCGTTACGCGTGAAGATCTCGTGCTTTGCGACCTTGAACTCGATATAAAGATCACCGTAAGGTCCGCCCTTGGTACCGGGCTCGCCCTCGCCTCTGATAGGCAGTCTGTTGCCGGTATCGACACCTGCAGGGACCTTGACGTGGATAGTCTTCCTGATCTTAGTTCTGCCTCTGCCGTGGCAGTTCTGGCAAGGAGTCCTGATTATGGTTCCGCGGCCGCCGCACATGTTACAGTCTTTGGTGACCATCGTCATACCGAAGAGAGTCTGTGTCTGCTGCTGGATGCGTCCCGTACCGCGGCATGTAGGACACGTCTCGGGAGAAGTACCGGGCTGCGCTCCGGAACCCTTACAGACCGTACAGGTATCTTCCTTGTCGATCGTGATATCCTTCTCGACACCGAAAGCAGCTTCCATAAATGTGACGCTCATACCGTAACGAAGATCCGCACCTCTCTGAGGTCCGCTCCTCCTTCTTGATGTGCCTCCGAATCCGCCGCCTCCGAAAATGGAGCTGAAGATATCTCCGAAGTCTCCAAAGTCATAGCTGTATGCTCCGCCTGCGCCGCCGAATCCGTTACCGTCAACGCCTGCGTGACCGAACTGATCATACTTGCGTCTCTTGTCTGCATCGGACAAAACGGCATAAGCCTCGTTTGCTTCCTTAAATTTTGCTTCGGCTTCCGCGTTACCCGGATTAAGGTCAGGGTGATACTTCTTGGCTACCTTACGGTAAGCCTTCTTGAGTTCGTCTTCGGATGCGTTCTT
>CADCPU010000126.1 GCA_902803365.1 Oscillospiraceae bacterium | reverse complement strand
TCCTCACTTATTGGCATACAAAACAGATGATTTTTGGTTACATTTTATCGTCTGCGCACGACAAAATCAACGTTTTTTATCGTCTGCGCACGATGATTTTCCCGGTTTTTATCGTGTGCGCACGACAAAACATCACTGACCGGCTCTCCAACTCCTTGCTTTGGCAAGCAATTCCGTAACGAGTTCCTTCTTGCCGTCAACATACGAATCCCTGTCATTAGGGTATCTTGACCACAGTCCTTGTTTGAGTTCTTCATATGCCTTTGCATCTTCAGGATGCGAATTCAGATAATCCCTGAAATTGACGTAATTGACCCATGCATCGGAATCAACTGTTACAACGTGGATATAATGAGTAACGATATTATTCTCAAGATCGCCGCAGCGGTAGAGGTGCTGTCCCGGAATATCCTGCTTGCGGTAAACAATACCGTTTTGAGCGAGCATCTCGTTATGCTTAAAGATATCGTCGAACGATCTTACTGCCACAGCCACGTCAATGATCGGTTTGGCGCAGATGCCGCGGATCGATGTGCTTCCCACATGCTGAGCATCAACAATGTCATCACCAAGAAGAGATTTGATCTTCTTGCAGATCGCAGAACCTTCGATCTCCCATGCTTCCTGATGAGGCTCCAATATAACCGTATCTTTCTTTAATCCTATAGACATATATATCCTCCTTTACTGTAACTGATATTATACCAATCTCTTATCAGAACAATGAACTATCCCCGTCAACACCATAACCGTCCCCAGCAGTATCCCTGCCGTAAACCCAAACACATGCGTCACGAATGAGTCCACATTATCGTTGGCGAAAATAAAGAACATTACAGTAATTATCAGGTCAGGCCTATACCACTTGATCTTCTTCTCCCCCCCGAACCTGAGCAGGCACACTAGGAATACTGCCATAAGTCCAAAGATACCGCCTGAAGATCCGCCGCCATAGTTTGCTTCACTGTAATTAAACACTATCGAGAACGCTACCTCTGCCAGAGCACCGCACAAGACAAACAGCAGAGCAGTCTTAAGCCGTCCCGTATACGGATTGATAAGAGAACCTATGCTGAAAAGTGCAATCGAATTGAATATTATGTGCTCATATCCGCAGTGATAAAAGATGCACGTGAACCATCTGTAAAACTCGTTATTAAGACATTTCATCGATGTCGTTCCGATGATCCTGACTGCCTCGCTACTATTCTGAGACCAGATAAATACCGGGATAAATATCACTACAAGTAAGATGGCAGTAAGATTGCCTTTGACCCATTCCAAGATCTTGTTATTCATTATCTATACCCCCTTAAACATATAAGACTATATGTCAGTTCAAGGGAGCATAACAGTGACCGTGGTCATATTATGGTCAGACGGTAAGTTCTATCCTGTTGCCTTCAATTGCAATGACGCAGCTTTCGTAGTAGCCGTCGCCTGTCGTTCGCGGTCCGCTTAATATCTCATACCCGTCAGCCTTCAGCCTAGCCGTCAGTGAGTCAACTGCCTCATTACTTCCAAGTGAGAAAGCAATGTGAGAATACCCGGTGCACTCAGCCGACTTCGAGGGATCAATAACACCCGGCTTATTCATGATCTCCAATCTCGCACCGTCTTCAAAGCTTATAAAATACGAACGGAACCCGGTCGTGGCATTGTGGTAGCCGCTATTAGAAGTGCCGCCCAGGTACTTGATAAAGAAATCCCTGGCCGCTTCAAGATCATTTACAAACAACGCAACGTGTTCTATCTTCATCATTTACTCCCTCCCGGGCCACACATTTGTATGACAGGTTATCTGAAGTGTCATGTATCACACAGCCGCATGCGCATGGAAATTTCATTCTTAAAGTCTCCTTCGGTTATCCCAATTCAAACGGTTTCTTCTCATAAAGAACATTGACGTCCGTCTTCTTGACCATCTTGTTGTAAGCGTATTTATCGCATCTGTCAAAGCCAAGTTCCTTCGCCTTCTCATAGTCGCAGATCCACAGTTCATACTCATCACCGGCTTCACGCGCGATATCAGCTCTAATGCCATTTATTTCCACATAAGGATATAACCTGTATGCCTCAGTGATATCGGAACTGTTAACTACCGTAGCGTGTATGATATCAACTGACCCGTCTTCAGTATCAGGAAGCAAAAACACCTTCCCTTTCACATCAGGCTTTATCCAGTAAACTTCACCGTTATATATGCCATAGAGTTTATTTAACATAAGACCTCTTCTATCATCTGTGCCAAACTGTCGTATTCGTTCATCATGTCCATAGTGCCATTACTTAATACCTGATATTTCCCGGACGCAATATCATAAACAAAATACGAGATGCTGTCTTTACCCAGGATAATGTAATCTTCGATATCCGTCATATCTCTGTATGCTCTGTTAAACCCTATGATATCACGAGTCCTTTCAGTAGCACGAGGACTGATCTCCTTAACGTTATCGTTAAACCTCGAGAAGAACACAACACCATTAATATAGAGGCCGTTCGTTACACTCAAGAAGGTCTTCACCTCTTCAGGCAAGCTGACATCAAAAGTTTCACTGAATTCCTGCGCGTAAGAATCGATATCACTTACCGTCAGACCGGTATATAAAGTCTTATCTGAAATACTGCTTAAAAAACTATATTCATCCATTCTCTTATCCTCATAACCAACATTAGATCTCCCACATAAACCTGTTCATGTCTTTGGGGATCTTATCCAACACCGCTCTGTGCTCCCATATAAAGAAATACGCTTCTTCGATAAAATCCTCCAACTTTTCTTTGGAAACGACGGCATACTTTCCGCGAGCTTCCGACTGCACTTCAAATCCTATCGAATACAGATCGCAATCCTCACTAAATCCTCCAAAGAGCATCGAAAACAACGGATTATGTTCTTTGTACTTAATATACACATTAACGTTGTTCTTATTCTCAACGCACTTGATCTTTAGATCGATCCCGTCGAACGTGTAAACACTGTAATCGCCTTTGTCTTCAATGTTATAAAGCTCGCTCATAAGGCATTGACTCACTTTCATTTATCTTTCTTGGGTTCGATTATAAATCAGCCAAATAATCCGTCAACCCTGAGCGCACGAAAAAGACGCCTTCCGACGTCTTTTCTCAGAGGTTATGTTGTATGTAGATTTATGCCATTTCAATCTCTGCTTCTGCCTGCTTTTTTGCTTTCTTCTTCTGGTCTTCATAAGCAGCAACTATACAGCAGTAACCACTTGTAAATGCAGCGAGGATCGCAGGTGAGAAAACGGACTCATGTGTAGGTGAGAAAAAGTATCCGTACAATGTCACTCCGGACATCAGGATAAGTGCTACTGAGTAGATCGCTACCAAAACCTTGTATTCTGTAACCTTCTTTGTGTTTGTTGTCTTCATTCTTATACCCTCCGTAAAACTGTGTGTTTGTTTTTTACTATGGCTACATCTTACACAGGGAGGATTAATATATCGCCAACAGGAGATTAAGAAATCGAAGGCAAAGATAAAGAAAAGGTAAATCAGATCTCTCTGTCTTCTTCCCTGGCTTTTGCTTCAGCTCTCCTGTCCAGGTAATTGTTAAACAAAATAAGCACTACCACGATAAAGAAGACGGATCACAAAGAATATAAAAATGATCCCGTTTGTGATCAAAGCGGTGTTAATATAGCCTTTACTTTTTTTAGTCTGCCGGGTTGGTTTCTCGTCCATTGGATCCTCATATCGTTTACAGCGAACTTGGCCTGTCATTATTTACCACTGTTGCATCAATTCCCTTTTCCTGGAACTTATCGAAAAGAGCATCAGCACCATTATCCATCTTGAACTTCAATTCTTCAGGATAGAGTGGAATGATCTGATAGCAGAATATGGTCTTGCCTGAGGACATCTTAAGCGGACCTGCATCTTCATTCTTTGTAACAGGAAAATTCAGAACAATACTGTTGAACTTAGTACTCGGAGCATAAGTTGCCCCTGCTTCATCTGCCTGGGTAGTATGTCCGTAACCAAGCCAAGTATCGCACCAGATCGGAAGACGTGCAGTATCCTTCAGAAGTTTCAACGGCCAATACCAGTTGATGTCGCTGTTATTGATATCCCAATCCTTAGGAACGAAGATCACAT
>CADCPU010000125.1 GCA_902803365.1 Oscillospiraceae bacterium | reverse complement strand
GTCTCACCTGCTTCAGGAACCTCAGGAAGACCCAAGATCTCAACAGGAATGGAAGGACCGGCCTTCTTGATATCAGAGCCCTTGTCGTCGTACATAGCACGAACGTTACCGATCATAGGACCGCATACGACTGTGTCGCCTGCCTTGAGCGTACCTCTCTGAACGAGAACGGTAGCAACAGGACCTCTTGCCTTATCGAGCTTAGCCTCGATAACCGTACCCTTAGCCTGACGCTTAGGATCAGCCTTGAGTTCCATGACATCAGCTGTAAGGAGGACCATCTCGAGGAGGTCGTCGATACCGATGCCCTGCTTAGCACTTACAGGAACCATGATCGTGGAGCCGCCCCATTCCTCAGGGATCAACTCGTAGTTGGAGAGTTCCTGCTTAACCTTATCAGGGTTAGCACCCGGCTTATCGATCTTGTTGATGGCAACGATGATCTCTGTATTAGCAGCCTTTGCGTGGTTGATAGCCTCGATCGTCTGCGGCATTACACCGTCGTCTGCAGCTACAACGAGGATAGCGATATCAGTTACCTGAGCACCTCTTGCACGCATCGTAGTGAACGCTTCGTGACCAGGTGTATCAAGGAATGTGATCTGGCGACCCTTAAGTCTTACTGTATAAGCACCGATGTGCTGTGTGATACCGCCGGCCTCACCGGCAACAACGGATGCGGATCTGATCCTGTCGAGGAGGGATGTCTTACCATGGTCAACGTGACCCATGACAACAACGACCGGAGGACGTGGCTTGAGATCTTCCTCGTTATCCTCACCCTCGTCGAAGAGGATCTCCTCTTCTGTTACCTCTGTGATAGGCTCAGCAGTGATACCGAAGCTGTCTGCAAGGAGACAAGCAGTATCGAAGTCGAGCTCCATGTTGATGGTAGCCATAACGCCGAGCTTCATGAGTTCCATGATAACGTCGCCGCTCTTCTTGCCGATACCTTCTGCAAATTCCTTAACCGTAATGAAAGGAGGAAGCTGGATATTTGTGATCTGCTGGATCACAGGAGCCTGAGCTGCCTGAGCCTTACCCTTCTTCTTCTTTCTTGCGTATGAATAGTTGTCGTAATCATCATTAAGCGCATCGGAAGCACGGCCTCTGAAGTTGTTGACATCGTTTCTGGAACGCTTGTCATTCTGGTTTGAGGATCTGCCGTTCTCACGCTTATTGTCTGAATTTTCTGTCCTCTTCTTATCGAAAGCATTACGCTCAGCAAAGTTTGCTCTGCTCTTCTTGCCTTCTTCGATAGGACTGTCTGTCTTAGGCTTTGTTGCCTTTCTGGGCATAGGACGCTTCTCCTGATCGTCGTCCTTATCCTTCATATTGAAGCCGCCGCCCTGACGGTTGCCGCCCTGATAACCACCCTGACGATTACCGCCCTGGTAGCCTCCCTGGCCGCCCTGTCCGTTTCTTCTGTCCGGACGATCTCCTCTGTTCTGATAGCCGCCCTGACGGTTGCCGCCGTCCTGATTTCTTCTGAAACCGCCCTGGCCCTGAGCATTACCCTGCTGAGGTCTTCTCTGAGCCGTAGGAGAATCAGGCATTGCGATAACTGCAGAAGAAACTCTCGGTCTGTCGGAGACAGGCTTAACGTCCTTCTTTACAGGCTGCTTAACTTCGGTCTTAGGTGCCTCAGCTGCAGGCTTCTTGGGAGCAGGTGCTGCTTCCTTTGTTTCAGGCTTGACAGCCTTGACCTCAGGCTTAGCCTCAGGCTTTGCAGGTGCAGGTGCTGCTTCTGCTTTCTTAACAGGAGCTGCCTTAGGAGCTTCTGCTGCAGCAGGCTTCTCAGCCGGCTTCGGAGCTGCTTCGGCTTCTCCCGTATCCTTCTTTTTATGTACGCGGCGAACTCTAAGTTCTTTGTTTCCTGAGACACCGCCCATTATGATCTGTGGCTTGTTGTTCTCGTTATCCTGACTCATCAGTTCAATCCCTCCTTGTATTCAAACCTTTCAAGCATTATCTCCAGCTTACCTGCAAATCCTTCATCGGTAATTCCGACCAATGCTCTGTCAGGTTTGCCTATTGCGTTACCTAAGCTGAACTTGTCAGCAAATCTGTATGCCACCGGGATCTCAAGATCCGCTTTCTGTATGACATCCAGGAACTTATCCAAAGTGTTTTCCGATATGTCTCTCGCGATCAGCAGGAGCTTGACGTGTCCTCGTCTTACTTCCTGTATGAGCTGATCATTGCCCGATACGACCTTCGATGCCCGCATCGCCAATCCCAGAAACCTCAGGATATCGTTCTCAGTGTATTCTTTCTCGATCTTCATTCGTCCTGTCCTTCACCGCCCGGATTCTTCCTGCACTCTTCAAGGATCTTCTCTGCTATCTGCTTAAGATCATCATCGGACATCTGGTGCTTAAGAGTCTTCGCGAGCCTCTTGGCCTTGAGCTCGATCATGATGCATTCTTCCTTGCGGCAGAGGTATGAGCCTCGTCCCGGAAGTCGGCCCGTCGGGTCGTATGCGATCTCGCCGTCTTTTTGCAGAACGATCCTCAGAAGATCTTTTTTGTCAGCTTTTGTCTTGCAGCTGACACACATTCTCTGCGGCTTTTTCTTCAAGACAAATCTCCTCCGATCACTCGTTCTCGTTTTCGAGCGCTTCGCCTTCAGCCTCTACTACAGTGAACTCATCCATAAGGCTGTCCTTATGCTCCTGAGCAGCAGCAGATTCTGTTCTGATGTCGATCTTAAAGCCCGTAAGTCTTGCAGCAAGTCTTACGTTCTGACCGGAACGGCCGATTGCAAGAGAGTACTGTGAATCAGGTACGATTACTCTTGCCTTCTTCTCAACATGACCGTTCTCCTTGGTCTCGTAATCAACGGATACGCTCGTTACGTTAGCAGGCTGCAGAGCCTCGGAAATGAAAGCTGCGTCGTCTTCGCTCCAATCGATGATATCGATCTTCTCGCCGCCGAGCTCGCTCATGATCTCCTGAACTCTCTGACCTCTCTGTCCTACGCAAGCACCCTTAGCGTCGATGTTCTCGTCTCTGGAGCAAACTGCGACCTTAGATCTTGAACCCGGCTCACGGGATACTGACTTGATGATAACTTCACCGTTCTTGATCTCAGGTACTTCGAGCTCGAAAAGCTTCCTTACGAGATCAACGTGTGTTCTGGATACTGTGATCGTAGGTCTTCCGTTGTACTCCTGTACGTTAAGTACGAGGAACTTCATAGAACGGCCGTGATCGTAGTTCTCATTCTTGATCTGATGATCCTTAGGAAGGACTGCCTCAGCTCTTGCGATATCAACATATACATATCTGTTGTCCTTACGCTGAACGATACCTGTAGCGATCTCGTTGATCTTGCCCGAGAAATCAGACTGGATCCTTGCGTATTCTGCTTCTCTAACCTTCTGGGAGATAGCACTCTTAGCAGCTGTAGCAGCAAGTCTTCCGAGTTCATCTACATCGATACCGACCTCAATCTGATCGCCGAGCTCGATATCGGAATCCATTGCCTTAGCATCCTCAAATGAGATCTCGTTATCAGGATCGAGGACTTCCTCAACAACCTCAACGAGCTTGTAGACGAAGATCTCGCCTGACTCTCTGTCGATCTCTGCAAATACGTTATCTATGTTCTTGGAGCTGGAGAACTCACGTCTGAAAGCTGCAACGATACCCTCTTCGATAGCCTTGATGAGGACTTCTTCTTCAATACCGCGCTCTTTGGCGAGTTCCTTGATGACGGCGATTACGCTTTCCTTCTGCTCTTCTTCCTGCTTTTTCTTAGCCATTTTTATGCCTCCTTAAAATTCGATGTGTCGAACGGCTCTTGAGAGCTCGTTATACTTTACATATATATTCTTAACTTCTTTTTTAACTTCGTATTCGAATGATACGCCTTCGTCAGTGACCTCAAGGATCTTGCCCGTAAACGTCTTAACGCCGTCCGTCTCCTTGAAGAGCGATACATCGATCTTCTCGTCGCTGTATCTTACAAAATCAGCCTTCTCGGTAAGAGGTCTCGTGAGTCCCGGTGAAGATACCTCAAAGTAATCCGCATCGTGATGGACCTTCTCGTCGAGGATCGGATCAATGATCCTGCTGAACTTCTCACAGTCATCGATATCAAGACCGCCCTTTTTATCTATAAACAGTCTCAAGAACGTGCTCTGTCCTTCTTTCTTATACTCCGCATCGACAAGTTCCAATCCGAGCTTCTCAGCTTCGGGTGCCGCTATGTCGAATGCAGCCTGAGCGATCTTTGAACGCTTCGCCATTAAATCCTCCCTTAATACGCAAAAAACGGACTTTGAAAGCCCGTTCATGAAAAGTAACTTTTAGAACAGAGTTATTGTAGCATAAATATACATATATAGCAAACACTGGCGCTTTTTGGTAAGTGTTTACAAAAAATACCTTAAAAAATCCTCTTTTGCTATTCAAATTATACTAAAAATCGGTTAAAATATACTCATCTGAATTTCCAGTGAATAAAAAGCAAAGGAGATCAAGCCTATGATTAAGATTATCGCAGGAGCAAAGGGAACGGGTAAGACCGCCAGACTTGTAGACGACATCAACAAGGTTGCTGAAGAAGACAACAATGTTGTATGCATCGAGAGAGGAAATCGTCTCGACCAACTTTTGAAGCATAATGTTAGGCTGATCAATATCGATGAGTACCCATGTACCGGATTTGATCAGCTTATTTCTTTTATCGGTGGTGTTTGTTCAAAGGATTTTGATCTGACACACATCTTCATCGACAGTATCAGGAAAGTAGCTAAGTCCGAAAACCTTGAGGAACTTGACGTTTTCCTTACAAATCTCGACAAATTTCTTGCAAATTCGCCCATTGTTGTTACAATCATCTTGAGCGTCAGTGAGGACCTCCTCCCTGAATCGATCAAAAAATATTGTTAACAGCGAGGTACAAAGGAAATGGGTTTGGTTAAAGAATTTAAGGAGTTCATCAGCAAAGGTAACGTGCTCGATATGGCAACCGGTGTCATCATCGGTGGTGCTTTCGGTAAGATCGTAACTTCCCTCGTAAATGACATTATTATGCCAGCTATCGGCAGTATCACAGCTTCAGGCGTAGACTTCAAGGATATGAAGTATGTTATCACACCTGCAGTTATGGAAGCCGGCGAAGAGATCACACCTGAAGTTGCCATCAACTACGGTGTCTTCATCAACACAATTATCGAATTCTTTATCATCGCCGTATGCATCTTCCTTATGATCACTCTCATCCAGAAGAGCTCAAAGAAGTTCCAGGCTCTCCTCAAGAAAGAGGAAGCAGAAGCAGCTGCAGAAGAACCTGCAGAGCCTTCAGAGGAAGTCAAGCTCCTCACAGAGATCAGAGATGCACTTCAGGCAAAGAAGTAATAATCGATTTTCTTTATCAGCAAAGACAGCGGACCGCTCCGAATTCGGAACGGTCCGTTTTATTTTGCGAGTACGTGGCCGGCCCGGTCGTGCGCCGGACGCGCGCTGGTCGTGCACCGGTGCCGGTCTTGCGTCAGCTTCAGCCTTGCGCCGGCCCCGAGCACTCGCCGCGAAACGTTCTTCGCAGCGTTTTCGAAAAGCATTACGGAAACATCGGCCATTTTTGCCCAATGTATCCGTAAAATTTGGCCATTTCAGCCCAGTCCTCCCCTGCAATTACGGATACATTGACCGTTTTTGTCCGATGTTACCGTAATTTGTCGTTTTCGAGATCAAAAATTACGGGGACG
>CADCPU010000124.1 GCA_902803365.1 Oscillospiraceae bacterium | reverse complement strand
TGATAGGTGCGATCGACTTGTCAACGACCTTGAGCGCAGGGATCTGAAGTGTGTCCGGATTAGCTGCCATTACGGAGCCGTTCTTAAGACCGTTCATCGGGATACCGCCTGCGAGCAAGACCGCTGCACATACTACTGCAACTGTTTTTTTGAAATTTCTTGCTTGGAACATATTTTTCCTCCTCATTTCTATAGCAAACACTATTCTAGCATTCTTATTTGGAGCGCTATGTATCAAGTTTGCTACCTTTTCGCTACAAGGACGAAACATAACGGGAGTGCGTTGCCGTTTTCGATGACTCCGCGGCAGTTGTAATTTATTTGTAACTTGCTATACTCATATAGGCATACTTATTAAGTAGCTTTGAAGTTTTGCAGAATAGGAGTATGAAAATGCCTGTAACTGAATATTTGGAAAGAAACGCAGAATTATACGGCGACGAGATCGCTTTGGTAGAACTTAATCCCGAGCAGCAGGAGCTTGGTCGAGTAACATGGAAAGAGTACGAACTCATCCAGCCGACTGAGAAAGCACCTTACAGGCGCGAGATCACATGGAAAGTCTTTGACGAGAAGGCAAACCGTCTCGCAAACATGCTCTTGAGCAGAGGTATCAAGAAAGGCAACAAGATCGGCATCCTCATGATGAACTGCCTCGAGTGGCTCCCGATCTACTTCGGTATCCTTAAGACCGGCGCTATTGCCGTACCGCTCAACTTCCGTTACACATCCGAGGAGATCTTGTACTGCTCTAACCTCGCAGAACTCGACATCCTCTTCTTCGGCCCTGAGTTTATCGGCCGTATCGAAAATATCGAACACGAACTTCACAAGAACCGCGCGCTCATCTTCGTCGGCGAGACATGCCCTACCTTCGCGGAGGACTACAGAGAGATGACAGCCGACTACTCCGGTACATCTCCTAACATCAAGATCACGGACGAGGACGAAGGCGCTATCTACTTCAGCTCCGGTACGACAGGCTTCCCTAAGGCCATCCTTCACAAGCACAAGAGCCTTATGCACGCTGCAGCCGTTGAGCAGAAGCACCACTCCACGAACAGAGACGACTGCTTCCTCTGCATCCCGCCGCTCTATCACACAGGCGCTAAGATGCACTGGATGGGAAGCCTCGTAAGCGGCTCACGCGCAGTTCTCCTTCGCGGAACAAAGCCTAAGTACATCCTCGATGCAGTATCTTCCGAGCACTGCACGATCGTATGGCTCCTCGTACCGTGGGCACAGGACATCCTCGATGCTCTCGATCGCGGAGACATCAAGCTCTCCGACTATCAGCTCGATCAGTGGAGACTTATGCACATCGGTGCACAGCCTGTACCTAAGTCACTCATCAAGAGATGGCTTACTTACTTCCCTAAGCACCAGTACGACACGAACTACGGCTTGAGCGAATCCATCGGACCGGGTTGCGTACACCTCGGTGTTGAGAACGTCAACAAGGTCGGCGCTATCGGTATCCCGGGCTACGGCTGGGAGTGCAAGATCATCGACGAGAAGGGCAACATCGTCAAGAAGGGCGAAGTCGGCGAGCTCTGCGTTAAGGGCAACGGCGTAATGGTCTGCTACTACAACAACCCTGAGGCAACTAACGAAGTCCTCAAGGACGGCTGGCTCCTCACCGGCGACATGGGCCGCGAGGACGAAGACGGATTTATCTACCTCGTAGACCGTAAGAAGGACGTTATCGTATCCGGCGGTGAGAACCTCTACCCTGTCGAGATCGAGGACTTCCTCATGAAGAACGACAAGATCAAGGACGTTGCCGTTATCGGCTTGCCTGACAAGCGTCTGGGCGAGATCGAAGGCGCGATCATCGAAGTTAAGGAAGGCATGGTCCTCACAGAAGACGAAGTCAACGAGTTCTGCCTCCAGCTCCCTCGCTACAAGCGTCCTCGTCAGATCATCTTCGCACCTGTCCTCCGTAACGCAACAGGTAAGATCGAGAAGCCGAAGCTCCGTAAGCTTTACGGCCAGGAGCACCTGGTAGACTTCGAAAACCAGGACTGATAAGTTGAAACTATAAGAGCCGCTCACAGTCGTGGGCGGTTTTTTGTTGCCTTCCTGCAGCGTTTTTACTCCCTTATGGAGTAGGCGCAAAAAGGCGGTTTTGGTTTTTACTTCCTATGGGAGTAAAAGTCGCGGGCATCAGTTTGGGTCTGCTGCCTCAGGGAGTAAATCTGAAAATGCGCATAAAAAACGCGAGCTGCTTGGGCTCGCGCTTGAGTTTACTTATAAAGCCTTGCGACGCATTCGCGCTCGGTCTTCCATTGCTTCAGGAAGTGCGGCGCGTAAACGCTCGACAGCGAGTTCAGGTTGTGGATCCTGTAAAGATATACTACCTTGTCACAGAAGGCCACTCTGTCGATATAGCGAAAATAGTCGTAATTAAATCTCATATCCTCGCCGTAGCGGAGCTCGGGACGGAAACGGATGTTGTTGTCACGGATGACGTCGGTGCGGTACAGGCGGCCGGTCGCGCCTCTCATGCTGCGCTTGTATCTGCGAAGGACTTTGTGAAGTTCTGATACGCTGCCGCGAAAAGCTTTCCAGCCGTCGGTCCTCTTAAAGTCCTTGATCTGATTCCATCGCGTTTTCTTTCCGATACAGACCTGCGCGTCACCTATACATTCCAACATGTCCTTGAGCATATTCTCGTACACGATGTCGTCGGAGTCGACAAAGCAGACATATTCTCCGCACGCTTCAGCGACGCCGCGGTTACGTGCAGCGGATGCGCCCTGATTCTTCTGTGTGATTATCCTGAACCTATCCGATAAGGCCGCAAACTTTCTCAGGATCTCGGGACTTCTGTCCGTCGAACCATCGTCAATCAGGAGGACCTCGTAGTCCTTGCTGTCTAATGAGAGGATACTCTTTAAGCATTCCTCCAGATAGTTTTCGGAATTATAAACAGGGATTATGATCGATACGCGAACACTATCCTCGGTCAATTCGATCCCTCCCCGAAGCGACCGAAAGAACTCACATCGATGTCGATCTCGTATGTGCCGAGACCTTCGATAAGTTCTTCACTGTTCTTGACCTTGAGCGGATCTGAGATGCCGAGCTTGGATGTGATCTCAGGAAGCTTGTCGAAATCATCGGAGACCGTGGTGCCCTGAACGACTATGATCATATCGTTCTTAATGTAAAGGGCGGTAACCAGGCGGAAATCGTCGCCGAGTTCCTGGCGGAGTTGCTTCTTCATTTCCTTCGCTGATTTCTTAACATCGCCCAAACCTGCGAGAGGGCCGAGCTTTGAAGACATCGTGTTGTCTATTATGTCGCCGACGATATCCGTAACGTCATCGGTATCAAGGTTCATGACGAACTTCTTGCCATTCTCGAATTCATCTTTGGAGAGCTTGTCGATCTCCAGGTCGGAGTTGTCCTTGAGCTTATCCGTAAGATTGTCGAAGACTTCCAGTGCGGAATCCTTGTCCTCCATCTTGAAGATCATGACGCTCTCGGAAAGGATGTCCTTATTGTCTTCACTGACCTCGCCGCTTATATAAGCTGCGTACTCGTCTACTTTCTTGAGCTTGATGATGTCATCAATATCAAAGCTATCCATCATCTGGGCCGTTATTTCGGAACTGCCGGTCTTATCCTTAAGGTCATCCATATAATCCTCGAGATCGTCACCGCTCGCCTTAATGAAGATGCCGTCCTTCAATTCTTCTTTTTTAACATCGTCCAGTTCATCGATATCGACCGTATCAGCCTTAAGGCTCTTGGCGATGGACTCGAGTCTTTCCGGCGATACTTTGGAACAAGCGACAAAACTTGCCGCAACTATAGTTACTGCGATCGCAGCCATGATCTTTTTGTATCTATTCCTTTTCATCATAACCTCCCGGATCAATAATCAAATTCGCAAATATAACCTGTTTCCTTTACTTTCTCATTGACCTCTTCCAATATATATCTGCCCTCTTTTTCGACGACTCGGACATAGATCTTGTCCCCGATACAGAAAACTCCGTCCTCATATTCTTTGCAGGCAAGAAGACCGGTGATGACGCCCTTTTCGTAATCATCGCCCATGTTGACGAGATGTCCGCCGCGCTCTTTGCAGAGATCTTTGATATCATCGACATCCACGGTCTTGTCGACTATCTCGTATCTGTGCCTCAAGTTGTTGAAAAGGCAGTACTGATTTGGCGTAAAGTAGATCATGTCGGCCTTGATGGCAGGATCAAAGTCTGCACCCATATAGTCGTATTCGTGGCTAGTATCGCACGTCAGCTTGCCGTCGTAACTCCTGAACCATCCGTATTCTCCGAGCGTGTCAGGCGAACCGTCTTCAAGCGTGTCGACATAATCCGTAAAGTACAGCTCGACCGGATCGATGCGGGTGCCGTTTGCGGTGAACTCGAAAAGGCCCACGCTGTGGTGAGTCGCGTCCTGCGTACCTGTATAGTAGATCTTCCCGTCGGGAAGCATATAGTAATTCTCTCTCTTGCCCTGCGCCAGAATAAGCGAAGGAACGGAATTGTTGAGACGTGTATAGATCGTCGTGACCCTGAATGCCTTCTGTGTATCCTCTGCACCGCTCATAACAAAGAACAGGAGCTCATCAACGCCGTTGCCGTCAAAGTCGGCGATCACATAACCTGTGTTCGCGAGAAGCTCTTCGCGATCCTTTATCGACTTTCTGGCTTCATAAAGTCCGTCGAATCCGCCTCCGATGACCTCTTCCGGCCCGATATCGCCAACGAGGACATACATCGCCTTATCAAGGATGGTCCTGTAATCTTCCGGGATCAGGCCGTAAGTCTCACTCCTGGTTCCAAAAGCATGGCGGTTATTAAGCTGTGAGATAATGAGATTCTCCGGCGCGTCATTCGTCGACTCGGATGTTGATGTCTCCTCGGGCGTCTCCTGGGATTCGCCGCTCTGGCTGGTCGAATCAGGGATCGATATGCGGATGACCTCTTCGCCTTTTATCACGACATTATCATGATCATCACTTCCGGAACAGGAAGCGAAGACCATCGCCGATATCAATAACATGCTGCAAAGTGCTTTTTTCTTATATTTCATCCCTGGACCATCCGAACGGATCTTATTCTTGTAGATTATAACATACTGCAAGGCCTGTACCTATGGCGAAAACGCGGAACTGCATATAAAAAGGGCCGTCTCACGATCGTGAGGCAGCCCCGTACTTTTCAAATTATCCTTATGC
>CADCPU010000123.1 GCA_902803365.1 Oscillospiraceae bacterium | reverse complement strand
CTAGTATTACAGTTGTATTACATGCTATAGGGTTGTATACTCAAACTAGCTCCAAGGAATACAGGAACACAGAAGTTCTTGAATACCAAGGTCGCCAGCATCAGATGACGAGAAAGTCTATGTTGGAAGCGGGCAGCGATTGACGGGATGGGATGCCATCCGCAAGTCGCAGGTTGTAACAGTTTAGTCGATTGGATAACATATCCGCGGGCGAGTGAGAGGTCACTACCGAAGGTGAGTATCTAAGGCGATGAGGACGATGGTACATCCTAAGCGTGCGAGCCGAGTAGCCGGTTTTGGTTTACGACTGTCGGGATGAGATATCCCGTAACGGTAAACATAAGAGTTAGTAAAGACGATTAAGCGGTGAATGGGAGTCATGAGATTAGGAGTTACATCGAAGGCAGAGCAATCGGTTAGGCGTTATGATTGTGAGAGGCTCGAATAAAGATACCTGGTCAATCAGAAGTTAAGTGGATCGGTTCGTTGGAGCTTTCCATATATATAAAGATCGGTCGACAAAAAATCGGCCGATTTTTTGTTTACAATTTATACACTTTTTTATATAAAAGATTTTGATTTTACCGAGATCTGTTGTAAAATGTCTTTAATCAGATTCGATGCAAATGTTTCAGGAGGAGTTATGAAGCGTTTTTTCTATTTAATTTTATCATTGCTATTGATAACGTTTTTAGTGGGTGTGTTTTCTGTAGGAGCATGGTTCTTGCTCACAAGTGATTCAACTGATCTTACTTATGATACTACTATGGCAACCGTATCTAAAGCAGGTATTGTTCAGTCCTTCGTAGATGAACATAAGACATTGCTCAAGACCGATTACAGACTTACTTATACACAGTATCTTGAGCTGTCATATACATATGACGGTAAGAACTATACAGTAAAAGGTGAATACCCTCTTTCCAGAGAGTATTATGATACAAGGCCAATGGTTACAGCTTATACCAGTCCTTATGTAGCAGGATCTACATTGACTGTTAAGGTTCTCAAGATGGATCCTAAGACGATCACAATTGAACAGAAGAAGGGGGCTGTCGAGGATCTTGAGTGGACAGATATCGCTAAGATCGCTGTTCCTGTATGGGCTTTCTTTGTTATCGTCACTCTTGTTAAGTATGCTAAGAAGAGTAAGAAGATCAGGAAGCAGAACTTCTACAGAAAGATGGGTATGGAGAACTATACCGAAGATTGAGCATAGTTAAGTAAATGTTCAAGGGCTGTCAATTGTGACAGCCCTTTTTTTTGCCATATATACTGTTATAATATAAGTATAAATATAGGGTGATAGCATATGGCGATAATTACTATTTCTAGACAGAGCGGAAGTTTGGGTGATGAGTTGGCCGCATTTTTGGCCGAGAAGTTGGCTTGCCCTGTGATCTCCCGTGAATATGCACTTAAGAATTTCTACGGCGAACTGTCCTCCGGCGTGCTGGAGAGACTTAACGAGAGCGCCAAGTTTTTCCTTGAACCTGTAGCTGCAGGAAGCGAAGAAACATATAAATCCGTTCTCATGGACAGGATCGAAGGCATCTGTGAGAAGGTCAGGGAAGAGAAGGGCGACCTTATCATCCTCGGTATGGGCAGCGGTGTTATCCTCGAGGGCGACCCGTATGCGATCAACATCAGGATCTGCGCATCCGACAAGACCCGTATCGACCGTGTAAGGAAAAGATATAACGTTGAGGCTGAAGAAGCCGAACAGATAATCAGGATCGGTGACCGTAAGCATAAGAGGTTCGTCAGTACCCTTTTCGGAAAAGATATAGGAGAGAGCTCTCTGTTTGATATCTGCGTTAATACGGATAATCTGACGGTCCAGGAGCTTAACGCGATGATAATGGCTCTCATAAGCGAGAGGATGCTCTCCATAAGGATCAAAGAAGAGACCAAGGACAGCAATGCCAAGGATCACCAGACCGAGGCATGCGTGTTTAAGAATGATACAGAAGCAGAGTTTGCGCACATCCTCGATATGTATAAGATCGAATGGAAGTACGAGCCCAAGACTTTCCCGGTGGAGTGGGATGCCGAAGGCAACGTAAGGCTCGCATTCTCGCCTGATTTCTATCTGCCTAAGTACGATACATATCTCGAACTTACGACGATGGATCAGCGCTATGTCACAAAGAAGAATAAGAAGATGCGTCTCGTTAAGGAGCTCTATCCGGGTACTCATATCAGGATCGTCTACAAGAAGGACTTTGTTGAGCTTGTCGAGCGCTTAAGGCAGTTTGAGGCTTGAGGGTGACCTATGGAAGGAATTAACATAAAGAAGGTAGTTTACGACAGAGAAATGATCGCAGAGCGCGTAAACGAGCTGGGAAAGAAGATAACCGAAGACTATAAGGACAGGCCGCCTGTTGTTATCGGAGTCATAAACGGAGCTTTGTATTTCTTCTCGGATCTTACGAGGGCGATCGATCTTCCTATCCTCGTAGATACAATGGGCTTTGCCAATATCCCTGATACGACATCCAGGACGGGCAGGGTCAAGATCACCAAGGATATCGACGTGGATATCGAGGGACGCGAAGTGATAATCGTTGAGGACGTTATAAGGACAGGTCTTACTACCGCATATCTTATCTCCAATCTCGAACTTCGTAAGCCGGCAGGCATCAGAGTCTGCACTTTGCTCTTGAATCCTGACCGCCTGCTCTTGAATCTCCCGATAGATTATACGGGTTTTAACATCAAGGATGAGTGGCTTTTGGGCTACGGTCTTGATAAGAAAGGAATCGGAAGGAACATTCCTGATATAGTTGCAGTTGATCAGTGAAGATATTTTTCGAAAAATATTAAAATATATGTTGACATAATCCTAACTAATATGTATACTAATTCTCGCGTGAGAAATGCAAACGCCGACTTAGCTCAGTTGGTAGAGCAGCTGATTTGTAATCAGCAGGTCGCGAGTTCGAGTCTCGCAATCGGCTCCAGAATTTAACCCCGATACCTTATAGGTTTCGGGGTTTTATCTTTTTATGCTTCAAAATGATAGCTGCATAAAATCGTTTATTGGGAAATCTTGAAGATTTGGCAGATGTATCTGCCAAACTGTTAGTTTTATCTATGCTGATCCATTTACGGATACTATCTGTATTGGTGTGATCATCTGTTTTCGGTTGCTGTATAATAAAGATGAATAAGGAATAATCATTTGGGATAGGTGATATATATGATCAAATTACACATTTACAGAAAGAAGATAATCAAGCCTCATTACTACGCAGATGCGCGGGCAATTCCTGTATTCTTGGATGATAAGCCTATAGGTGATATGAATCCCGGAGATAACATGATCACGGATATAGCTCCGGGGCCGCACAAGATAGTGATAAAGGCTCCCGGGTTCTTAATGGCTCCGGTAACTAAGGAATTCACAGTTGATGAAAACTCAACGGATGTTCATGT
>CADCPU010000122.1 GCA_902803365.1 Oscillospiraceae bacterium | reverse complement strand
GAATATCGAATCCGCGGCAGCCGTATACGGCGGCGAAGTGTCTGTCTCCTGTGATCCCGAATCTTACGGAGGTTCATTTACGATCGAGGTCATGCTGCCCGTCACACATCAAACGGAAGCTCACCATCGCCCGAGATAAACGGGAAGTTGATCGACGTGTCGAAGAACGGTCCGGGATTTGAGTAATGGTCCCCGATCGTGACAGAGAGCATGTCATACTTGCACTTGTATCTGCATCTCATCCTTACCTTAAAGTTTTCCGCGAGGAGCGGTCTTTCAAAGCAGACATAGAACGGCTTTGTCGTTGCGATCGTAACCGGCAGGATCCTGTTCTCGTTGCACTCCAGGAGGAAGCGCTTGAGGTTAGGAAGCTTAGCATAGTTACTGACCTTGACGATGTGGGCAGTATTGCATTCAGGGTTCTTCTTTGAGAAGCGCGTGACTTCGTTGGAGCAGAGTTCCTTAGTCGGCAGCGCTTCGCCCTGCATCTCCTTGGGAAGCGGGAGAGATTCAAAATGCCTGTCTTCCTCTTGATGAAGCCACTTGCCGAGATCGAAGAATGTGAGCTTCTGCTTCTTGCGGCATACGGTGCGCTTGAGCGGCTTATTCTTGGACGTATCGAAGATCTCCGTAAAGTCAGGAAGCTTCGTAACGTATTTGATCCTTCCTGCGATCATGATAAGAGCCTGGCCGGTCTCCATGGCGCCGAGCTGAGTCGGAGTGATCAGCGGCTCTGTAGAGATCCTCGAACCGTAATCGACCTCGCGTTCGCCACAGCGCATCGAAAGTTCCTTGAGCGTCTCAAGATGATTGATCCTGTATGCGATAAGTGTGTCGCAGTTGGATTCGATCGTGATCGCCTTGGAGCGACCGTAGATATCCGTCAGCTGCGTGAGCGACTGAAGTACGATCGCAGTCCTGATATTCCTTGAACGACCCGCAGACATCAACTGAGGAAGGTTAGGGATGGCCTGACCGATGTTTCCGAGCTCTTCGAGCACCACGTTCAGACGTACGGGAAGACGACCGTTATACTTATCATGCGCAAGATAGATATAGTGCTCGATAAGCTGCGAAGCAAGGATGCCTGTGATGTCACTGTAGATAGTATTTTCGTCAGGGATGACGATGTAAACGGCAACAGGCGTATCGCCCTCGAGAGAACTGATGCTGAAGCCTGACGAGTTGAGCATATCCGTCAGAGCATCGCTTCTCATAAAGGCCATAAGAGGCTCGTATGTTGAGCTCAAGATGCTTCCGAGCGTATCTCTCGGTGCGGCATTGGTGTTCCTGAGGAGTGTGGAATACGAACGGTCGGGACGCATGCTGCATGCCTTCTTGAAGAACGTCTCGGATCCTCTGCTCCTTGTGCCTTCGTCGATGAGATTGATGACGTTGGCGATATTGATGTTCTCCTTTTCGGCCATGTCAAAGAGCATCATCGTGGCGCCCGCGAAAAGGCTTCTGGCACTCTGTATCCAGAACGGATCCGTGTGCTCCGAGAAGCGGAATATCGACTCGGAGATGGTATTTACCATCTCGCCCGCGATACATTCCTTGTTGGGGTCACCTGACGTGTAGAACTTGTAAGGCAGATCAAGGATGTTATACGAACTGCTTCCTGCGATGTCGCGGAAGTTGATCGTAGTGATCTCGTATCCCGCATCCTTTGCATAAGCGAGAGACTGCTCTCTGATCTCTCCCTTAGGGTCAGTTACGATAAAGCTCTCGCCTGCGTTTATGAGAGACCTTATCATACTTATGGTGCCGCGTCTTGATTTGCCTGAACCGGTCACTCCGAGGAACATGATATTGCTCTCGTTATTGATCGTGACTGGTCCGTTATTGTCATAAAAGACGACAGCACCTCCTGCGTTTTCATCCTGCCCCTTTATGAAATGGAGCACATCTTCTTTCTTGGACATTCTTTCATTTCTCATAACTGTCTCCTCCTGCACTGAGCCACGTTGAAAAAGTCGAGCACGCGCTCGAGTTTGCTGATGTATCTTGACGCGAAAGGCGACTCGATATCTCTTACGAATATCACGATGTATGAGTAAGTCTGTGTCTGCTTTTCCTCAAGCAACTTGATGAAAAGCTCGGCCGATCTCTCGTTCCTCGGAAGTGTCAACTGTGATATCTCGAATCCTATGATGCCGTCATAGTCCGGTGTATATACGGCGGATGCGGTGATCGTTCCGAAGCACTCGCGGATCTGTGTCTCGGATCCGTCGAGATTGAAGAGGAGATACTTATCGGGATTGGACGTCTCGATAAGTGCTGACTCGGAAAAATCATCCGACAACTCCGTCAGATATTCCTCCTGGTCCTTATGTGTCTTACAGTCGCTCAGCGTATCAATGCAGATGCTGACTCGCTTGTTTGTGGGAATAGTATTTGTCTTCATGTTCATGCCCTCCTGATGATAGAATCACATATGCCGTAACTGACGGCTTCTTGAGCGTCCATCCAGTTGTCTCTGTCGATATCTACGTGCACAGTCTCAGTGTCTCGTCCCGTGCACTCGGACAGGATGTTTATGATCTCGGTCTTGGTCTTCTTGATGTGCTCACACATGATGCTCACATCAGATGCTTGTCCCGAGAATCCTCCAAGCGGCTGGTGTATCATGACCTCGGCATGAGGATGGATGCTCCTTCTTCCGCTGCTTCCGCAGGCGAGGATGACTGCTGCCATTGAAGCTGCGATTCCGATGCACTCCGTTGCGATGGTGCAGGGAGAAGCAGTCATGGCATCGATTATGGCTTTGCCGGCGGTGACTGATCCCCCGGGTGAGTTGATGACTATGGTGATGTCTTCTTCTGATATGCTCTGAAGTGTTCTTATCTGTGCGACGACAGCCATCGCTGTTGTATCGTCGATGCTGTTTGTCAGGTATATCGTGCGGTTATATGAGTACTCGTAAGAGTACGGATTTAAGCAAGTTTCTGTGCCGCTTCTCAAGACGGCGATCTGAGGGAGTATAAGCTGTTCCATAGTCCTTTTAACCTTTCTTTTTGTTTTGTGGGGCAGGTCTTAAGATGCGCGCAAATCTCGAAACCTTGTGTCGAATATCCGCCCTTCATGCTCGTAAAAGCCGCAAAAAGGGGTAAGAGACACGTACTTGGCTTGATCGGGCCAAGAATCGGGTCAGGATATTCATTTTGTTTTTGAAAAGGGATCTCGAGTAAAAAGGGGCGATGTATCCTGCTGCCGTACAAAAGAAGAGGCAATAGTTCGCGAAGCAAATTTACTTGAAAGAGAGTGGCAGTGATCCCTGCTGCCTTGAAACCAGATTACAGATAAACTGCTCTGATGTTGGGAAAACCGTGAACGATACGAATGGTATCGAGCATGGTTGCCGGATTAGTAAGTTTCATATTATGAACCACCGTATCGTCCTCCGTAAAAGTATTTCCGAGAAAGCCCTTCGGTCTCATCGGTACATGTAAGTTTGCCATTGTGGTATATGCAAGTCAACAAAAATTTTGCCTTTTATCTCAAAGTTGCTTTAGGGATCGTTTCGCTTAAAAATAGGTCTTTTATTTCTTATTTTTCTATTTTACGGACAGCGAGTTCGAATCGTTTTGCGGGATGTTTTCGGGACATAAAATAGAAAGAGAAGAATAGCAATAATTGTAAACGGATTTTAGGGTGTCGAGAAATGAGTATGTGTACATTCTGTTTTCTAAAATGTACAATGATAAAAAACGACCGTCAAAGGAGGGTTAGGATATGGAAGAATATACAGCTACAGAAGCGAGACAGCATTTCAGCGAGTGTATCGCCCGCGTGCTCGATGGTGACACTGTGAAGATAGTTAATCGTACGAATAAGAAGAAAGCGGTCGTCATCATTACCGAAGAAGAATATAACAGGCTGAAAAACGAGTATTCCGCCAAATCCACCCAGGCAAAGATGATAAGGATAGACAAGGAATACAAGTTTATCAGCCAGCAACTTCGTGATATAACGGAAATGCTCCAGAAGAGCACGTCACGCAACAACAGAAAGT
>CADCPU010000121.1 GCA_902803365.1 Oscillospiraceae bacterium | reverse complement strand
TAACCGAGTTCACGGGCATACCATTTCATAACGTCTTCTACGGTCAGCGCATGCTGAAGGTGGAACGGATCCTTATTGTATTCTTTAAGTAATGAAAAAGCTTCGTCTCTTGTGATCATATTTATTTCCTCCACTACCGATTATATCATTCACTCAAGAAATCCCTGTTCGATAAAATAATCTTCGCGTTCAAAATGAGCATAGGATGTCTTAAGCTTTCTAAATCCCCAGTGCTCATAAAGCCCGATATGCTTCGGATGAGTATAAAGGACAACATTGCATCCTTTAACCTGCCTTAGAAGTTCATTTACTATGGTCCTGCCGATTCCCTGCCCCCACAGGTCTTCTCGTACCGCAATGTTATATATCGAAGCCTGCGCTATACCGTCAGACAACGCTCTTCCGACACCGACAATATGACCGTCCTTTAATATGAATACCTTTGCGTAACTTCTCTCGAAAACAAGAAGCTGCTTATCATTATCAAGATCGCTCAAGCCGTAACCGTTCAAAAGTTCGGTTACTTCGCGAAAGTCAAAACCGTCGATATCCGTCTTGATCACATATTCGTTATTCATGTCTTGCTCCTTACTATCTTTACTATCTTACTTGCATACTTCTCGATATGCTCATCGTGAGTCGCGACCAGGACTGCCTTGCCGCTATTGCTGTATTCATAAAGAAAATCCAGGATCTTGTCGCCCGTATCCGAATCAAGTCCTGTAGTTGGCTCATCCGCGATCACGATATCAGGATCCATGAGCACGGCTCTTACAAGAGATGCTCTCTTAAGTTCGCCACCCGACAGTTCATACGGGAAGTTTTCGGCCAGATCTCCTATACCGAGCTTTTCAAGAAGTTCCAAGGCTCTTTTCTTTAAGTCTGATTCGGGAGCAGCATCCTTATAAGGACGCGTAATATTATCAAGAACAGTCTGATGCTTGAGCATTATGTTGCTCTGGGGAACATAGCAGATATTTCGCTGATGTATACGCGATATCTCTTCATCTTTAAGAGAATAGATATCGGTATCATTAAACAGGACTCGTCCCGAATCGGGAGTCAATATACCCGCCATAACCGCCAGGAATGTACTCTTGCCGCTTCCTGATTCACCCATTACGGCAACAAACTCTCCATCATTGACCGTTATGCTCAGATCCGACAGGATCTGCCTTTTGTTCTTGCGGTATTTAAATGAAACTTTATCTGAAGCAAGCATATCATTCAGCCTCCTTCTTAAGCGCAAGATAAGGTTCGACATTTGTTACGTGAATAACAAAAAACAGCGCCGAAAACAATGCAACAAGAAATACTGTCAGGACTATAACGATCACCTGCAATATTGCTCCGAGGAAATCCGGACCTAAGTAAGGCATATTGAGCGTCATGCCGATATAGCGTCCGAACGGTATTACTATGAGAGCTCCGAGGGCGCAGCCGAACAGTGCTCCGAACAAACTTAAGCAACCTGTTTCCTTTATGAGCATAACAGCCATTTTCTTCTTCGAACCTCCGAGGATCCTTAAAAGCGCAACCTCTTGCTTTCTGCTCTCGATAATAACGCTGTTGATGAGCACCAGGATGCCGAATATGAGAATTCCGCCTACAGCAACGACGAGTCCTACCACATCCGTGATCTTCATAAGATTACCCGAGAGAGATTCGTTCAACTGCTTTGGATAGACAACGTCAAACTCTCCCACCTTCTGACGGCATCTCTCGATAACATCCTGAGTATCATATCCGTCTTCTACATTGATAAAGACAGATGACAGGATATCTCCGTCCTTCTGTTCTTCAGTAAGAAATGAAGCCTTTGCCTCCGCATCGGCAATAACGCCCGGCATGGAATCGGAAGAAAAGTAAACGGAACTGTCAAGAGCGGTTCCTGTCTTTGCCATGGAAGACAGAACTTCATAATCTTTTCCGAAGAGTTTTATCTTGCCGTTTTCGGCTACTATATCACTGCCGACAACAACGGAATCCTGCCCGATAGTCTTTGAATAATTCTCGGATATCCACGGACCAACCACAAAATCAGTCTTTGGATCATAGAAGACCAGTTCAACCTCACTGCTGCAGCAATCGGCTGACAATGACTTAAGAAAGCACTGAGCCGTAACATTGCCAACGCCATCGACTTTCTTGACTTCATCATCCACCGAACCGTCAAAATAGAATGTGCCGCGCTGACCCTCAAGAAGGAGGTTTTCCGCTTTTTCCTTCGATCCCTTCGGAACGATCATGAGATCTGCGCCGAGTCTCTTGTCCATATTATCCATACCCTTATTCAGACTTATACCGATCACGGTGCCCGAAAAGAGCATGAAAGACAGCACCGCTGTCGTAACGATCAGGCCGGTGCTGTAGAACGCTCTGCTCTTGATATCTTCAAGGATGTTCTTTAATTCACTTATCATCTTTTCCGCCCGTTACTGCAAGATATCCGGCATTCACACCTGCCGTGACAAGCAGTATCACACTGATAACGATGAGAGCAGGAAGAGTCTTCGCACGGCATGCCATATCACTCATCTTGCAGATCCCGGTAAGTTTCAGAGGAAGTGCGAGCACGAGGATCGCATTGAGAAACTGTGCGATGCTGATGCCGAGTCTTGCCTTCCTATCGGATAATGCCAAAGTAACGATACCAAGGATAAGGATAACCGCTCCTACACCGATCTCTGCCTTAGCCGTATAAAAACATGCCATCTTCATCTCGCTCGAACATACCGGGAATAAGACCGTCGGTGCCAGAATGGTCAAAAGACCGCTCAAGATGAAAAGTAATGCCGTAATTATCCTGTTCTTCATATTTGTAATACCTCTTTTGCTTTATTTTGTGTTTTTTGTCTTTACAGATAATATTCAACGTCGTCTATATGTCCGCCGAGATTCAAGACATTCAGTATCTTTGTCCTGTACTCCTGGAACGTATCCTGTGCACGAGCCCTCGGACGCGGAAGGTTTATGTCTATGACGGCTTCGACCTTGGACGGTCTTGCAGACATTACAACGACCTTGTCGGACATATAGATAGCTTCATCTACGTCGTGGGTGACCATTATCATGGTCATATTATGTTTCTTCCAGATGTTTAATATATCATCCTGAAGATTCATCCTCGTGAATGCGTCAAGTGCGCCCAATGGCTCGTCGAGAAGGAGAACTGCCGGATGACCGACGAGCGCACGTGCAAGAGATGCTCGCTGCTGCATTCCTCCTGAGAGCTGATGCGGGTAGGACTTCTCGAATCCTTCAAGACCGACGAGCTTTATGAACTCATCAACATCGCTCTTGCGTTCTTTATAGATATGACGCGCCTTAAGACCGAATGCTATGTTCTTTTCGACTGTGAGCCACGGGAAGAGATTGGAACCCTGGAATGCAAACCCTCGGTCGCTTCCGGGTTTCTTGATTTCCTGACCGTCTATATAGAGCTTACCCTCATTAGCCTTGTCCAATCCGCCGATGATGCGAAGGAGCGTTGACTTGCCGCAGCCCGAAGGTCCGATGAGACTGACAAATGAGCCGGCCTCAATATCCAGGGATAAACCGTTTAGTGCCTGAACATCTTCCTTTGTCGGATCGGTGTTCGGAAACTTTTTGTATACGTTTTCTATCTTTATCTCGCCTACCATTTGATGACTCCCTTCTGCCAGATGAGAACTTTGTCACGTACCTTAAAGAGCAAAGTAAGTGTAAGTGAACAGATCACGGCGATAAGGATAAGACCTGCATAGACACCGTCATACATCATGACTGATTTCTGCCAGTTGATGTACCAGCCGATTCCGCTTGAATTACCGTTCATCTCGACTGCCATGAGCGTCGCAAATGAAGAGACCGTTCCGTAGAATACTCCGAGGAAGATACTCGGCATCGCAGCCGGTATCGCCACATGGAAGATCTGGTACAGCGTTGAAGCACCGAGTGTACGGGAGACTTCAAAGTTAACGTTATTGATACTCTGGATTCCGCTGCTGGTCATGAGCGTTACAGGGAACCATACCGCAAAAGCGATAAGGAAGATGTTTGCACTCTGCGTAGTCGGGAAAGTCGACAATGCCAAAGGTATCCAAGCCGTCGTAGGAATAGGTCCGATGATCTTCGTGATCGGATTGAGCCAGTATCCTACGATCTTGAAATATCCGAGAGCCAGACCCGTCAGGAATCCGACACCTGCACCCCATGCAAAACCTACAATGAGTAGCTTGAACGAATCAAGGATGTTCTCAATAAGGAATACCCTGTTCTCGACCAAGACTCCCACGATCCTGTCAAGCGACGGAAAATACAGAGTCGGAAGAAGTGTCGTCTTCGTCGTTATGATGTTAAGGAGAAGAAGGAATACTATCGCTCCGGTCAGGAAAGGAGCTTTTGTGATTATCCTCTTTTTTACAGAGCTGTTAAAGAAGCCGATCACTATCTCAATAATGATTACTGCTCCGATAGCGGCAAGAAGGAAAAGATAGTACGGATGCTCCGTCTGCTTCTGCTTTCCGTTATCTTTTATTGCGTAATATACCAATATTGAAAAAGCTATTGCCACGAACGGCAATAGCAATTTCAACGAAGCATAGATCTTGTTTCTCATATTTACCTCAGATCTGT
>CADCPU010000120.1 GCA_902803365.1 Oscillospiraceae bacterium | reverse complement strand
CTTATGAAGAGGATCGGGAGCTTATAGTATTCCCTGACCTTCTTACAGACATCGAATCCCGAGCCGCTGCCGAGATTGATATCAAGGAGGATGATGTCGACCGTGTTCTCCTCCAAAAAGGCGTAACAAGACGCAGCACTTGTTACGTACTGCGTCTTGACATCGAACATCTCAAAATATTCGGCCGTCATCTTGGCCAATTCTGTCTCATCGTCAACTATAAGACAATCGTAATGCATTATCCTTTACCCTCCGCGATAAGTACATCTTAGCACAAAACAGACCATTATTCTTCAGTGATCATCTCCATCGGGATAAGCTTTTTGACCTTGCGTCCTTCGAATGCGGAAGTCAGGATCGCGATCAGGCTGATGCCCAATACTACCGCCAGGATAAGAGCAGGTCTTATGCTGAATCCGATCTTATCGAGACCTACATAAGAGAAGATCACCTTTACCAATGCCTTGCCGGCGAAAGAGGACAGGAGCGAACCTATGAGACAACCCGTAATGATCACCGGAAGATTAGACATCGAGATCTGAGCGATAAGATCAGCCGATCTCATACCAAGAGCTTTGCTGATACCCATATTCTTCCATTCACGCGTGATCTTCGATCTTATGAGGAGGGATTCAACGAACAGGACGATGAAACCCGTGAGGATCGCGATGAGAATGCTTGTACCCTTTGTCGCAGCCTTGGCGCCGTCGATCGTTCCGGATACGAGAGTAGCCGTGTTGGAGCAGTTGAGTTCAAGGTCATGTTCCTTGCCGTATGCTTCGATACGAGCCTTCATCTCATCGTATGTAATGCCGTCTTCCACTGTGATCGCGTAGTCATCAACAGGTTTACGTGCTTCAAGTCTTTCGAGGCCTTCAAATGAGAGAAGCATAGTCTTTCCTGCCTGCTCAAGTCTCTGGTTGGTACCGCTGATGATGAATTCCTTGCTGACCTTACCGTTCTTGATCGTGATGACATCACCTATTGAAACTCCGAGCTGTCTTGCGATTGCACCGGTCAGCATGACCTCATTCTCGCTCTCAGGCTGTCTTCCCTCAACCACGATGGTATTGATCGCATACTTATTATCTTCTACCGCATAGGTATTGTAATTGTATGACTTGTCCTTATATTCTGCCGTGAGCTGCAATGTCTGGCAGACATATACGTTCTTTACGCCGTCGATCTTTCGAAGATCGTCACCGAGACCCGGCTTGGCGGTCAATCCGACATCACCCATCTCAAAGCCCATCTGGCTGAAGAGACTGTTCTCGGAATCCGCAGCGAAGTTATCGCCCAGTGCGAATCCGATGAGAGCAGAGATCGTAAGCGCAGCTACGATAAATGCCATAACGATATTTTTCTTGATGCTTCCGAACGTATCCTTGAGAGACAATGTGAGTGCCACAGGAAGATCCGTCTTGTCAAAAGAGAAGCGGTTCTTCTTATAGTTATGAGCATTGATGCCGCCTCTGAGTGCATCGAGGACCGTGACCTTCTTATACTTTCTGCTCAGGCTCCTCATGACCAGGAAAATAATGAAAAGTATAACGAGTACCGTAACTGCGGCAAGCGGCAAACTGACCTTCTGAGTCCAGGTAATGCCCATAAGATTCGTAAAGAGGCCTCCGAGCATCGGGATCGTAACGGCTGAGAGTGCGACGCCTGCGACTGTTCCTACGGCAGCGACCGAGAGCATCTGTACGGTAAGCGCATTACGAAGTTCGCTGACGGTATATCCGCACGCTTCAAGGATACCCGTATTCTTCATGTTACGCTGGATGAAGTTATTGATGCTGAACGAGATCACGATAAGTGCGATCACGAAGATCAACAGTGCGAAAGTGATGAAGAGTCCGCCTACAACAAACGGGAGCATCTCATTAGCCATGGATACCAACGGAAGTGTCACCTTGGCCCCGATACCGAATTCGACATCAGGATCAGCCTCTGCGTATGGCTTAACGGCTTCTGTATAATCATCGGACAGTTCCTGTGAGAGCTGGTCCAAGTCGATATCCTTATCTTCCACCTTTATCTTCGTAAGATACGAGCACATGATACTCGAAGTCCTGTTACCGCTCGACTGAGAAGCTATCTCACCATAATCTTCGGGATTGAGATAACAATAGTTGAAAGAGGCCGTAAGATTCGAGCAGAAATAAGGGTTTTCGGAGTTGCCTTTGACCTTGAACGTATAAACCTTATTTCCGATCTTAATATCGAGCTTATCGCCCGGCTGTACGACAGATGCCATCGTATAAGGGACCAGGATCTCGCCTTTTTCCGGCTTTTCAGTGTTATCGAGAACGTGAAGCTGCTTGTTGACGTTATCACTGTTTTCGAGCGCGAACATATAGTTCATGTACTCATCGGAAGTACTGTTCTTGTAGTCGCAGTTGATATAGAGGAACGGTGTAAACTCATAGTCCGTAATACCTCTGTTATCGAGCACTTCTTTAAAGCTGCGCTTTGCATCCTCGTTTTCGGGAATGAACATCAGGATATCAGGTACGTTTACTTCCTCGTATTTGTCATTAAAGACACGTGTTATTCCGACGAGCGCATTAATGGAATTGAAGAGAAGGAAAGCCGTGATGAATGTCATGATCAGGAATGTGATCATATCGCCCTTTTGCCTCTTCATGTTATTCCCGGCTATCATAAAGATCTTATTCATTTTAAACACATCCTTTCGCCCCGGGAATTACCAGCCCTGCTCCTGCAGGAAGTCCTTAAGTTTCCTGTGCCTCTGAAGCGCCT
>CADCPU010000119.1 GCA_902803365.1 Oscillospiraceae bacterium | reverse complement strand
CTTGAGTTCCTCGATCGCATCTTCCGTGATCTTTGCAGCCTCGCGGATCGACTCGATCTCGACTTCGCTCTTGACCATACGCATACGCGTAAAGATATTCTTGACGTCGATCATCTCGTCAGACGTCTTGTCCTTTGTAGCATCGGAATAGAAATTCCTGGCATTCTTCTTGACCGAACTGCTGTCGTAGCAGATCTTTAAGTCCTTGTCCTTCAGGATATCGAAGATCGCCTGCTCGAGCGTCTCAAGATCGCGGACCCTGTCGACCGGTATGCCCGAGATCTGCTCGAACTCCTCAGGTGACTTCCTCTTGCCTGTCCATCTCTCCTTAAGTTCACTCTTCTCGGGAACATAGAGGCGCTCCTTGACCGTATCGCCGCGCTTGATCAGTATCAGACAGCACGAATGATCCTCTATGCCCGTAAGGTAATAGAAGTTTCTGTCTGACAGGAAACGGTATGCGGTATCCGAACACATGAGGTCCGGTTCGCCCGCAAAGAAAACAGAGGCCGTATTGTCCTCAGCCTCCTTAAGATATCTTGTTCTGTTATTCTCGAAAAAACTCTTGTCTATAGCCATCTCAACCCCATCGATCCATTCGGGTATCACTTCTTACGTTGACCTCATCGAATATGATCGTGTTGTTGATATAGCTGAATGTGGCACTCGGAGCTCTTCTGATGAGACCCGGATTACCGATTACTATCGAACCGTCCGGTACATCGAAGTTGACATATGCACCCGGTGCGATCAAAACATTATTGCCGATGGTCACATTGCCTACGATGATGGCATTGGCACCGATCCATACATAGTTACCTATAGTCGGGCAACCCTTCCTCTTACCTCTGAACTGGGTACCGATTACAACACCCGTCGATACGTTGACATTATAGCCGATCACGGACTTCGGGTGGATGATGACACGGCCGAAATGCGCGAGGTAAAAGCCCTTACCGATCTGTGTGTCGTAAGGGATCTGAATATGGTAGCAACGTGATAAGTGATCCAAATAAAGATTAAAGAATTCAAATTTGATCTTATTGAGTTTCTTCCTCCAACCGTCGTACTTCTCCATCTGTCTGTAGTAGTACTGGGTTCTCCTCAAAGCGCTGATATAGCTGAATTCCGGGCTGGAACGAAGCTCCTCGATATAAGTCAAGAAAATTTGTTTGTGACTTCGCTTATTACCCGTATAACGATACAGATCACTAAAGACAATGTCTTTTAACTCATCGTTCATGCGAAGCCTCCCTACCAAATTTACTATTAAAAATTATATTTCTTTTAAAGAAAATACTCAATATCAATAGACACAATTTCGACAAATTTTAATTATTATTTGACATCTTGTTACAATTACAAAACAAGTGCAAAAACGGAGCCGTACCTCTTCGATACGACTCCGCTTATGAACTGATCTTATGTGAAAGGCCCATACTTGAACCTTAACATCAATCTCTATTTTTTAAGCCTCAGAGAAGCTGTCTGCTCCTACACCGCAAAGGGGGCAGGCAAAATCCTCGGGCAATTCCGAGAATGGTGTGCCGGGTGCGATTCCGAGCTCTTCAGAGCCCTTCTCTTCATCGTACTCCCAGCCGCATACATCACATTTGTAAATAGCCATGGGTCTGTCCTCCATTAATATGATTTGATCTTTTATTCCCGACCCTTATTAGAACCGGTACAGGATCATTTAAAGTAACGCTCGAGAAGTCCCTTGAGAGCCTTGCCGTGGCGGGCTTCGTCTCTTGCCATCTCGTGAACCGTATCATGGATAGCATCAAGTCCGTTCTTCTTAGCGCATGTAGCGAGCTCAACTTTACCTGCTGTAGCGCCGAACTCACAGTCAACTCTCCACTTGAGGTTGTCCTTTGTCGTAGCCTTCATGTTAGGCTCGAGATCCTCACCAAGGAGTTCTGCAAACTTTGCTGCGTGCTCAGCCTCTTCGTAAGCTGCCTTCTCCCAGTAGAGACCTACTTCAGGATAGCCCTCGCGATGAGCGATCCTTGCCATGCAGAGATACATACCTACTTCAGAGCACTCGCCGTTAAAGTTAGCCTTGAGCTGCTCAAAGATATACTTCTTATCTTCTTCGGAGATATCAGGGTTGTTCTTGACTGTCTTAGCGTAAACACCGTACTCGTGCTCAGCTGCGAGCTTAAGATCTCCTTCTACCTTCTCGAACATCGTCTTGGATGCCTTACAAACAGGGCACTGCTCCGGAGCATCGTCACCCTCATATACATAACCGCATACTTTGCATACATACTTTGCCATAGAATTATTTCCTCCTTGCTGATTTATAATCATTCTAAACTATGAATGTTACTTTGTAAACGACCTTGATTAAAAAAATATCAAATATCAGAGGTGTTTCTGAAGCAATGCGGCCAGTTTTTCCTTGGGTGCAAATCCAAGAGACTGTTCCTTCATCTCTCCACCTTTGAAGATAAGAACCGTCGGGATACTGTAAACGTCATATTCCTGCGCCAGATCAGGTTCATCGTCAACATTGACCTTACCGACTTTATACTTGCCGTCGCTCTCTTCAGCCAGCTGTTCCACTACAGGTCCGAGCATCTGACACGGTCCGCACCATTCAGCCCAGAAATCAACAAGTACCGGAATATCGGACTTCAAGACCTCGGCTTCAAAGTTTTCCTGAGTTAATGTTATCTCTTTCATCGATTCACCTCTTTCCGTTTAAGTATCCACATAAGGGATTATCACATATCAGACATTCAAAAGTTACGCAATATCTGGGCAATTACCTGGAATAAACAATGCCTTCTGCGAGATCCTTGGCTGCTTCGGCCCCCTTGAACTTTGTGATGATGCAGAGTGCAAAATCAATAGCCGTGCCTACGCCTCTGGATGTGATGATATTGCCGTCCTCGACTACCGTATCTGTACACTTGATCGCGCCCTTAAGGCCGTCTTCCATACCCGGGTAGCAGCAGGCTCTCTTGCCTTCGAGGATACCGAGAGCTCCGAATACCGTCGGAGCTGCACAGATGGCTGCGAGCGTCTTGCCCTCAGCGTTGAACTTCAATATAGCCTCCGTAAGCTTAGGCTCCTTTGCAAGGTTCAATGTTCCCGGCATACCGCCCGGAAGGAGGATCATATCAAACTCGTCGAAGTTTGTATCGGCGATCGTCTGATCGGCCTTAAAGCCCACCTTGTGTGAACCCGTCACTTCGATCGTATCGTTGATCGATACCATTACAACGTCAAGACCCGCACGTCTCAGAAGATCGATGGAGGTAAGGCCTTCCACTTCCTCAAAGCCGTCTGCGAGCATAACAGCGATCTTTACCATAATCTTTTTCCTTCTTTCCTTTAGTCTTATCAGATATCCGCGCCGTTTGTGGCGATGACATTCTTATACCAGTAACCGGAATCCTTGATCGTACGGACCTGTGTAGGATAGTCGACGTAGATCATACCGAATCTCTGTGTGTAGCCGTGTGACCACTCGTAGTTATCCATGAGTGACCACTGCATGTAACCGATAAGCTCGACTCCGTCGTCTGCCGCACGTCGGTACTCTCTCAGGTAACGGGTGAGATAGTCGATCCTGTATGAATCGTGGACCTTGCCGTCAACGCATACCCAGTCGTGGGATGCCATGCCGTTCTCGGTGATCATGATCGGCTTGCCGTAGCGCTCGTAATAGAACTTTGGAGCCCAGTAGAGAACGCTCGGAGTAAGAGGCCAGCCGATATTCGTGGACATCTTGCCCTGGAAATAGATATCGGAATATTCGCCTTCTTTCCTGCTCTCGTTTGCATAGTAGATATTCGTGCCGTAGAAATCGAGAGGTGTGCTGACGAGCTTCCACTCTTCTTCCGTAAACTTAGGAACAAGATCTCCGAAGTCCTTGATGAGCTGGTCAGGATACTTTCCGAGATAGATAGGATCAGCCCAATAGGAATTACTGAACGGGAATGCAACTCCGTTTGTATCAAACGTCTTCTTTCTTGCTTCTTCGATGCTCTCAGGAGAATCGTCGGCAGGAAGCGCACAAGGACCCGTCGGAGCAAAGCTGATCTTTGCAGGAGTCTTGGCATTCTTTCTGATGTAATCAGCTGCCTTGCCGTGTGACAGGAGCATATTCTTACCCATGATAAGGAGATCTGAAGGGATATGCTTCTCAAACGGAGCGTGAACGCCTACCTGATGACCGCAGCCGAGCTCGCACTGAGGCTCGTTTAACGTGATCCAGTAGGAGACTCTGTCAGAGAGTGCATCTACTACAACTTTTGTATATTCAAGGAACCAATCGGAACTCTCATCGTTCATCCATCCGCCCTTGTAGTGGAGAGCTATAGGGTAGTCCCAGTGATAGAGTGTGATCATAGGGATTATTCCGTTGGCGAGGAGTTCGTCTACGAGATCCGAATAGAACTTAAGTCCCTTCTCGTTGACCTTGCCGGTTCCTTCAGGAAGGACTCTTGCCCAGCTGATGGAGAAGCGGTAAGCCTTAAGGCCGATCTCCTTCATAAGAGCAACGTCTTCTTTCATTCTGTGATAGTGATCACAGGCAACTGCGCCTGTCTCGTTATACTTGATGTTGTAATCTATTCCCGCGTATACATCCCATGTGTTAAGACCTTTTCCGTCTTCTTTATACGCTCCCTCGATCTGATAGGAAGCAGTGGCTGCGCCCCAGATAAAATCCTTGGAAAAACCCATAAGCAGTCTCCTTTTCGATAAGATAAGTAAATTTTAACATTTTCAGGCACTAACCGCTAATTAATTATTTGGAAACATTTAATATTTTCGCACTACGCCACGAGCTTGACCGACGATTTTTCCGCATCGTAAAAATATATGCTGTCAGAGAGATATTCCTTCTCGTCTTCCATCTCCGAATTCATCTGATGCAGGAGCTCCGTCATACTGTCTTCCGTGATCTGTGCGTGTTCCGAGACAACGATGACCTCGTGGATCGACGAAGGGATGATGTAAAAACTGCCGTCGAGCTTCTCTGCCAGCTGCTCCATCAGGTCTTCCCTGAGCATCAGCGCAGCTCCCCTGTCGTGCCTGCGGTTTGTCAGATACATGATGTCATAGTTCCAGTCTTCGAAGCTCTCGCTCACCTCTCTGATCGCATAACGCTCATCAACATTTTCCGCCAGCGCCACGAGCTTTGCCTTCTTCTCGATCACGTCCTCATGGATATATCTCATCTCATAGTCCTTCTGATCACACATATTCCTCATCGCGATCTTAAAGAGCATCTCTTCCGTGAGATCATAATTCGTCATGAGATCGTTCGTGATCGCCATCGACAGGCTCCCCGGGATATTGACCTTCATGATCCCGCTTCCGACGACATCGACGTAGTAGATCACGGCAAGATCCATGATGCGGCGGTGCGGACGGTCCTTCAGAAGGTCACGGTTGCGCTCGTAGTTTACGAGAGTGATGTTGACAAAATCCCTGACGTTATTGAAGTTCAGGATCTTCTCGGGATCGACGTTGTGCCTGTAGTTCGAGTTGACGCGGATGTTCGCGATCGTTCTGAGGATACTCTTGATCGGCCTGCCGCTCTCGTACTCTTCGTAGAGGCCGTTAAGGTAGATGTTGGGCGAGACATTGAACTTGTCGCTCTTGATCAGGAGACCGTCCATGAGCATGCCGTTGTTCTTGAGGGTCTTCTCGATCGACACGGTGCAGTCCGAATACTCTTCCGGAAGGAACGTAAGGATCTCGTCGATGATGGTGTCTTTGAACTGTTCGTAGGTTAACATTTGCTTTTCCTCCTTGAGAAATTTTTGGTATGTAATTTCAGTGTAAAGGGGGAAATGCAAAAATTTTCGGACAAAAAAAACAATTACCGCCAATTTCGTCAAAAAACGCCGAAAACGCCTGCGCCGCAAGGGGCACTTTTGACCATGACATCTCAAAAAAGTGCGTTTTTCGGCACTTTTGCATAGATATCCGTCTATGTTTTTGCTCGAAAAACCGCGAATCAAAAAGTCCCCAAACATCGCTGTCTGAGGACTTTCGAGGTTTTTCTATTCAATTTTTCATCAGACTGTCTGTCCGTTTTTTAGATGCACCACTCTTGTACCATAATCTGCGCACTCCTGGGAATGCGTTACTTGCAGGATCGTGATGCCCAATTCGCGGTTAACTTTTTCGAAAAGATCCATGATCTCACCGGTGGATTTTGCGTCGAGATTACCCGTCGGCTCATCGGCCAGGATGATCTCCGGCTTACCGATCATAGCACGTGCGATCGCAACTCTCTGCTGCTGACCGCCGGAGAGTGTCGAAGGCATTGCCTTTCTCTTATCGGTGAGGCCCGTGATCTCCAGGATCTCATCGAGTTCCTTTTTAAGGCTTGCCTTGGATCTTCCCTTGATCGTCTGAGGAAGGAGGATGTTATCTGTTACGTTGAGGTTCTGGACCAGGTTATAGAACTGGAAGATAAATCCCATCTTGTTAAGGCGGATGTCAGTGAGCTTTTTCTCCTTCATCTTTGCCTTGCCGATGTCCTCGCCGTCGATCATGATCTCGCCGTCGTACTCGCGGTCGAGTCCGCCGATGAGGTAGAGGAGCGTCGACTTACCGGAACCCGATGCACCCATAAGGGATACGAACTCGCCCTTGCTTACGTGCATCGAGAGGTCTGTCAGGACCTGGTTCTGATTGTTCTTTGTACCGAATATCTTATTTACGTTCTTAACTTCGATTATGTTTTCCATATTTATATCTCCTGTCATTATTCATACTTAAGCTGTTCTGCAAGTTTCATCTTCTTTAATGCACGCATCGGGAAGAGTGATGTGAGCGTGAATACGAACCAGAAGATAAACATGAGGTAGACAAACGAACTCATACCGGAAATGATCTTGAGGTGCATACTCATGAACGTGAAGGCCGTCTTGACCGGTTCCATCATGAGGATGCCCGCAGGGATCGCCATGAGTGCCGCAAGACCCGAGGAGAAGAAACTCTCCAGGAAGAGCATGCGGTTCATCTTCTTGCGAGGCATGCTCGTGGAGCAGAGGACCGCGCATTCTCTCTTACGTCCGTCAAAGCCGATCAGGAGGCTGCTCGTAGCGCCGATGAACGCGATGATGACACCGAATACCATAACCGCATCGATAACACCGATGAATCCGCCTGTTGCCTTAGCGCCTTCTTCCTTATACTGCTCCTGCGTACGGCAGGAAGAGATATTGCCTCCGATGTTGTCTTCGATAAAAGCGTCGACCGCATCAGGATCTTCGCAGTTGATGTTGACGCATTTCGGATAATCGCCGCAGAGCTCCTTACAGAGCTTCTCGCTGATGAGGATATCAAGACCGGAGATATCTCTCGAACTGAAGTCACAAAGGCTCATGACCTTGAGCTGCTTTGTAACAGGATAGTATCCTTCACAGTTGAACTTGACTTCGATCGTGTCGCCGACCTT
>CADCPU010000118.1 GCA_902803365.1 Oscillospiraceae bacterium | reverse complement strand
GTTCGTAGGCGACGATAAGTTCCTTCTCGGAAATATCTGGGACGGCGTAAAGAATCAGGCCATCCGCGAAGAATTCTTCAAGTGCAATGTATATACGAGAGAAGAGTGCAGGAACTGCTGGGCAAGACTTTACTGCTCCGGAGGCTGCTTTGCGAACTCCTACCATGCGACGGGTTCCGTTAACGGTATCTACGAGCAGGGCTGCGAACTTTTTAAGAAGCGTATGGAATGTGCGATAATGGTCGCCATCGACAGAGAATTCAATCAAGATGGAAACTCCGATCAGTGATTTCATAGATGAATATAATCACAGAGCTCCGGTAAGATTTCATATGCCGGGCCATAAAGGCAATGCTTCGATCTTCGGAGCATCAGCCGACATAACCGAAGTCAAGGGTACTGAAGATCTTATCGAGAGAAGCGAAGCCAACGCATCAGAGATCTTCGGTTGTCCGACATACTATTCGGCTGAGGGTTCATCGCTCGCCATCCGCGCGATGCTCTCTCTTCTTATGCGCCGCACGGGCAAAAAGACCGTTGTTGCGGCACGTAACTGCCACCAGGCATTTATCTCAGCTTGCGCTTTGCTCGATCTTGAGGTCGTATGGATCCCGTCTGAAGGAGATCTGCTGTCGGCCGGATTCGAATTGAGCTCCCTTGATCTTTTGCTCGCAGGCGTTGAGCCTTGTTGCGTTTATATCACTTCGCCGGACTATCTCGGATTTGTATCTGACATATCTTCGATCGCAGCGATATGCCATTCCCACGGTGTTTATCTGGCTGTGGACAATGCTCACGGAGCATATCTGAAATTCTTCGGTTCTCACCCTATGGACCTTGGCGCGGACATATGCTGCGATTCGGCTCACAAGACTTTGCCGGTCCTGACCGGAGGCGCGTATCTGCACGTGTCAGATGAGCTTAACGGACCCGACGTCAGGCGCGAGCTGGCGCTCTTTGCTTCGACGAGTCCTTCGTGGATCATATTGGCTTCGCTCGACAGAGCAAATGCCATCATGGCTGATCCCGAGTTTATCAAGAGCCTTAAGAAGACTGCGGACAGGGTCTCATCTCTTATCGAAAACATACGCGTTAAGACATACGGCAACGAATACTTGAAGATCACGATCTGCCCGAATTCATTCGGATATACGGGTGATGAAGTGGCTGATATGCTGCGCCTTTTTGAGATAGAGCCGGAGTTCAGCGACATGAATTATGTGACATTGATGTTCTCGCCGTTCAACAAACCGGATGAGTTCAATCGCCTTATAAATGCACTCGAGAGCATTGACCGTCAGGAGCCGATCGACCTGTCCGGATATAAGCTGCCCAAGACTGACAGGGCCGTAAGTATCAGGGAAGCGGTCTTCTCCAAGACCGAAGTCATCTCCGTCGACGATGCCGCAGGAAGGATCGCGGGCTTTGTCAAAACGTCGTGCCCGCCTGCCGTACCGATCGTCGTGGCAGGTGAGAGGATCTCATACGAACATATCGAAATATTGAAGGCCTATGGTTTTGATACCATTGAGGTCTGTTGTGATTTTGAATAATATATAAGCACGATCTTCCGATAATATGTCTAGTTTTTCATTTATGAAATTGTAGTATACTTGTATGGAAGATTGAAATTCTTACAAAAGGAAACAGTGCTTATGAATTACGTAATCTCCACAGAGAAGATCACCAGGGGTAAGATCGCCCTTATCTGCAACAAAGATGCATTGAGCGGCGTAAAGAAGATCGCCGCAAAGGTCGCGGGCGACATCAAGGCTGTTTTCGACAGCGAACCCAAGGTCTTGGAATTCGAATCCCTCAAGACGGACGCTCTCAAGAAGATCGAGAATCCGATATTTATCTCCACGATCGGCGTAGGCAAGGGTAACCTCGCAGAGAAGTTCGGCATCGATACAGAAGATATCGAAGGCAAGAGGGAAGTATATAAGATCGAAGTGCGCGAGACGGGTCTCTTCATCACGGGAAGTGACAAGCGAGGCACTGTTTACGGACTTTTCAAGCTGTCAGAGATGCTCGGGGTATCTCCGTTCATCGACTGGCTCGACGTTAAGCCCGACAAGATGAAGGAATTTAAGATCCCGGAAGATTACTGCATGGTCTCCAAGGAGCCGTCGGTAAGGTTCAGAGGATTCTTTATCAACGATGAATGGCCGGCTTTCGGCAATTTCTGCAACAAGAATTACGGCGGATTCAACGCCAAGGTATACGAACACGTTTTCGAGCTCCTCTTAAGACTCAAGGGTAACTACCTGTGGCCTGCAATGTGGTCTGCGATCTTCCCGAACGACGGACCGGGACTGGCTAACGAGGAACTCGCTGACGAGCTCGGTGTAGTAATGGGAATGAGCCATCATGAGCCGTGCTTAAGACAGGGTGAAGAGTATAAGTACCTTAGAGGACCTAAGTCGATCTACGGAGATGCGTGGAACTTCCTCACGAATGAGAAGGGTATCACGAAGTTCTGGGAGGACGGTCTCAAGAGAAGCGGCAAGTTCGAGAACGTCGTAACCGTTGGTATGCGCGGCGAAGCAGATACTGCCATTATGGGCAAAGATGCGACATTAAAGGACAATATCGACCTTCTTCGCAAGGTCTTGAAGACGCAGAATAAGCTCATAAAGAAGTACGTTAACAAGGATCTTGATTCCGTACCGAGGATGCTCGCACTCTATAAGGAAGTCGAGCCTTATTTCTATGGTGACGAGAAGACGGAAGGCCTTATGGGTGATCCGGAGCTTGACGGCGTAACGCTCATGCTCTGCGACGATAACTTCGGTAACCTGAGAACTGTTCCGACCAAGGAGATGAGATCTCATAAGGGCGGCTACGGCATGTACTATCACTTCGATTATCACGGCCTGCCGGTATCCTTCGAGTGGTTCAACACCTCGCACCTTGCAAAGGTCTGGGAGCAGATGACGACCGCGTATGACTTCGGCATCAGGGATCTTTGGATCGTTAATGTGGGCGATATCTTCAGTAACGAATATCCGCTCTCATATTTCCTCGAGCTCGCTTATGATTTTGACCGTTGGGGTACTGATAATCCTGACAGTGCAGTCGAATACACCAAGCTCATGGTATCTCGCTGCTTCGGAAGAAAGCTCATGTCTGCTGAGAGGAAGAAGGTCGTTGAGCTTCTGACCGGCTATACGAGGATCACATCCGCGCGTCGTACCGAAGCGATGAACGACAAGGTCTATGCTCCGTTTGCATATGAAGAGAGCAAGGATCTTCTCGCTAAGATAGAAGAACTTACAAAAGTTTGCAACAAGATATATGACAGGCTCAGAGGCGACGCGAAGTTTGCTTTCTATGAGCTTGTATGGCTCCCGCTCACGGCTGACCTCAACGTTCAGAAGATGTGGCTTTTGACATCGATGAACCACGGTTATGCACAGATCGGCAGCACATATGCGATGACGATCGCCAAGGAGATCAACAAGTGTCTCGAAAAGGACAGAAGGATCGTCAAAGAGCTTCATACGATAAGAAACGGCAAGTGGTACGGTATGGGCCTGTCTGAGCATATCGGCTTTAACAACTGGTGCGAAGAAGGCTGCAAGTATCCGGTAATACATACTTTCGAGCCGGCCAATAAAGAGAGGCTCATCGTATCCGTTAATGGCTCCAACCAGTCGACAGAAGGTAAGTTCTGGACGGGCAGGGTGCTCGCTATGGAAGCTTTCCTCGATCCGACAGTTGAGATGGCCGAGCTTACGCTCAGCACGGCATGCGCTTTTAAAGCAGAGTTCAAGATCGAGAACCCCAATACCTGCCTCAAGATCTCCGAGATGGCAGGAACCGTTAAGCCTTATGCGCTTAAGACTCTCAAGATCAAGCTCGACCGCGCAAAGTACGAGAGATCTCCTAAGACTTTGGAATTCTGCATCCACTGCGGTGACGGCCACGTTATCGTCAGAGTGCCTGTTAATTCCATGAAGTCACTGGGCGTAGATAAGAAGTCTGAGGGAGTAAGTTACTGGCTCGGACAGGATGTTGACTGTTCCGATAAGGTCATTGACACTTCGATCTTTACACGCGAGCTTATAAGCGGCACGGAACTCATGAACTACATCTCTATCCCTGCTGAAGACTACAGCGCGTCAGTTCCGTCTTCTAAGGGCGAGTTCAGGATCATCAAAGATCACAGCCGCGGAATGTCCGCGATGAAGGCTTATCCGCAGGATATCATCTTCTCCAAGACCGAGAAGAATGCGCCTAAGCTCGAATATAAGGTGATCGTGCCTGAGGACGGCAAGTATGACGTTCTTTTGTACACGAACCCCAGTAATCCATACGGAAGGATACCTGAGATCTACTTCGGTATCTCTGCCAACAGCGACAAGATGAAGAGGATCAACATGATACCTGACGGCTTTGCCGTAGGTGACGGTAATCCTTACTGGAGTCAGGGTGTTCTCGATAACACCAGAAAGACAACGGTCACGCTCGACCTGAAGAAGGGCTTGAACACGATCAATCTGTTCGCGCTCGACCCGAACTTCGTCCTGAGCAAGATCGTTATATACAAGAACGGCACAAAGCCGCTCGATTCTTACCTCGGACCAAAGAAGACATTCAGAACTTGAATGCCTTGAAATGCCTAACCCAACCTAAAAATGCTGTCCGGACCGGGCAGCATTTTTAATCTGTGTCAGAACCACTTGTTCTTTCTGGCGATCAGCCAGAACATAAGGATAACCATGACGGACAGCGCTATGACGTATATGTATCCGTAGTGCCATTTGAATTCCGGCATGGACTCGAAGTTCATTCCGTACCAGCCGACTATGATCGTAAGCGGGAAGAAGATCGTCGTTAATACTGTCAGATACTTCATCGTGTTGTTCATCTTGGCATCCATGTGGGAGTCATAAGCGTCCTGTACGTGGACGACCGCATTATTCAGGGAATCGATGTCTTCTCTGAGACGTGTGATCCTCTGGATCATGTTCGCAAAATACATAAGAGTCTCGGACTCTGCGAAGATCTCGTTCTCGTCCGCTTCGAGTATCTCAAAGATATCGAGGCACTGTTCATAGTAGTTTCTGATCTCAAGGAGCTTGCGTTTAAGCTTGAGGAGCGTGATGTTGATATCCTCTTCGGGTTTTCCGTGGAGGATGCTCTCCTCCATCTCCGTAACTTCCAGGCTGAGCTTTTCCAGGAAACTTACGTCCTTGGACAGCAACTCATCGAAAAAGGCATAGATCAGTTTCTCCAGGGTCATCGTTGCCGGAGTAAAGCGCTTGGTGGCGCGCATGAATTTCTCGTAAGTGGAACGGTCGGTATCGAGAACATCGACAACATAAAGAGCATTCTTCATGATGTAGAGAGCTACATAATCGTTATCGTCGCTTTCATCATTGATGCCGTTACTGTGGACGGGGTCGATGACCTTGAGCTCGGTAAATGTATAGTCTTCATATATCTCAACGCCGGATCTGAAGATCGTATTTGCCGTTTTGCAGGCTTCGACGGTGGAATCCGCTACCTTGAGAGCAGGAGCGATCTTGGTAAGTTCATCTATCGACAGGTAACCTGCAGTGAGGACAGAATTGTCCTTGGGGAGCATCGAAACCTCTTTTACAGTATTACTGAACTCGAAAAACATATTAATATCCTCCGTTCCAAACTAGACTATTTATATCATACAAGAAACGATGTGAGAAGTTTTATATATAAAAGGGTGTCTTTCGCTCCGAATATTTATAAAAAGCACAATAGTCACTTAGTGAAGGCGGTGGTAAGATTATCTCATAACAATTTCATGAGGTACCACATGGATAAAGAACTAATTATCGTTCTTGACTTCGGCGGTCAGTACAACCAGCTGATAGCAAGACGCGTCAGAGAGTG
>CADCPU010000117.1 GCA_902803365.1 Oscillospiraceae bacterium | reverse complement strand
TGTCATGAGCTTGACCGGCGCGATCTGATTATCTTCAAAAGCCTTAAGGCAATCCTTAAGTCTGTTGCCCTTCATTATCATGACGACATGACCTGATGACGGGATCACCCTGGCGGATGCGATGCGTACAAAATCATCGAGGTCGCCGTTCTGCTCAAATCTGCCGTTAAGGCGCTCGACCGACTTATCTTCTGATGCCCTCGTACCCTTCTCCTCACGGAAGAACGGCGGGTTCATAAATACGATATCGTACTGTTTATTCTTTACCTCAGGAGGAAGTTCCCTTATATCCGCACGGATCGGTCGCAGGCGTCCTTCAAGATGATTGAGCTTTACGTTAGCGCCTATCACTTCGCACGGCTTTTCCATTATCTCGACTGCATCAACACACACGGAAGCCTGCCTGGCCATCAAAAGGAGCGAGCATGCGCCGCAGCCTGCACCGAGTTCCAATGCTTCCGTCTTTTTCTTTGTGACCATGGAGGTGTTGCCCTTGCCGCCAGATCTTACAAAACAGGCAGCAAACCACGCGAGAAGGGCCGTATCGGTACCGAACCTGAACCCTTCTTTTAACTGATACATCAAAAATCCGTTGCGCTCAAGATCTTCAAGCGAACACAATTCCGTGATGTTATCCGACATGAGGCCTGTCCTCCTTTTTTCGAAAAAAGATAATAAAAAAGGGTTACCCTTGAAGATCAAAGGCAACCCCGTTTTTACTTGCAATAATTACTCTGCTGCAATAGCGGATACAGGGCAGTTAGCCTCGCAAGCACCGCACTCTATGCAAACGGAAGTGTCGATGTTGTACTGTGTATCGCCCTGAGCGATTGCTGATACAGGGCAACCCTCTGCACAGCTTCCACAAGAAATGCAAGCATCAGAAATAACATAAGCCATAGATATTACCTCCTGAATGTTATACATTCTTGATTATACACATCTTTTGTAAAATGTGTTAATTATCGGACAAATATTTTTCTTATCACTCAATGTCCTCGGAATCATCTGAAGGCGGAAGCTGGATATCCTTGCCGTTACAAGCCGAATGACATTCGGCACACGCCTCGGGATCCTGACCGCACTGCCTTTCCTTCGGATTAAGAGGTTCGAGCTGTGCCCATTCGTAGTTTTCGACTTCGATACCGTCGTCTGTCTCGAACTTGACAGTGACCTTCTCAGCCAGGAGATCTACCGCAGAGACAGTACCTGTTCCCCTCGGAGTCCTGATCTTCTTGCCGTTCTTCGGAAGTCTCTTGTGAGCATCCTCATAAGCTTCCTTCTCAAACTGAAGGCAGCACATAAGTCTTCCGCAGGCGCCGTTGAGCTTTGTAGGATTAAGGGACAAGCCCTGATCTCTTGCCATACGGAGTGACACCGGAGCGAAGTGCTCGAGGAATGTGCAGCAGCAAAGTTCCCTGCCGCATACACCGATGCCTCCGACGAGCTTTGCCTGATCTCTCGATCCTATCTGACGGAGCTCGATCCTTGCCTTGAAAGCGGCTGCGAGATCCTTGACGAGCTCACGGAAATCGACTCTGTTGTCGGATGTAAAGAAGAATACGATCTTCTTGCCGTCGAATGCGAAAACGGCATCTACGAGGTTCATGTTGAGCTTATGCTTCTCGATGAGCTGCTGGCACTTCTCGTATGCTTCTCTCTCTTTTTCTTTCTTAACGTTAAAGCGCTCGATCTCCTTATCCGTTGCCAATCGAAGTACCGGGGATATGCGATCCTTGTAATCCGATATATCGATATCAACAGGCTCTTCGGATACATGAGCCAGATCAAGGCCGAGTGAAGTCTCGACCATTACGGCATCACCGATATTCAGGTGCATGCCTTCGCAAGAGAACTTGTAGCTCTTGCCCGCGTCGTGAAAACGCACGTTTACTATCTTTGTCATCCTTGTAACTCCTTCTTCATACCGAGCAGCATGTCGCTTATCGCAAACATGTAGTTTACGTTGAGCTCGAGTCTCTTCCTGACCGTAGTCACGCAGGAAGAAGCTGCCGATATATTCTTTACTCCGACACCCGGATTGTCGCTCAGAAACTTCAGGAGCTGATCACGCTTGTCGGGATTCATTATCTTGTCACTTGCTTTGTTCTTGATAAGGATATCGAGATCTCCGAGTGTCCAGAGAACGAACAGCAGGATGTCGTCGATAAGATCCTTATTCTCTTCAAAGTATATATATCTGTCGTTAAGGACCGTCGTATAACTGTCCCTTCCGATCGACAGTACCATATCCATGACTTCATTCCTCATTCGAAGGAATCCTTCGTCATCAAGAAGCTCGATCGCCCTTCCTATGATGCCTGACGAGAAATCAGCTATGAACTTGAGCTGCTGCGGCGTATTCTTGCCGCCGTGGATCTCGTTGGCCTTTGTGAGGAATGAGCTTATCTCTTCTTTTGTATAAGGCTGGAGCTTAAACTCCACTGTTCTTGACATGACCGTCGGGAGCAGGAGCGAAGGATCTTCGCATATCAGTATGAACATGATGTTCTCCGGCGGTTCTTCAAGTGATTTCAAGAGAGCGTTCTGACCTTCTTCGTTCAAGGCGTCGCTCTCGATAAGGTAGACCTTCCTCTTAGAGATCTGAGGACAGATCTTGATATCGGAGATGATCTTCTCCCTTACATCCGTGACCTTGATGCCCTTGCTGCCCTTCTCGGGTTCAAGGATTATAAAGTCAGGATGGGTCTTGGCTTCGATATACCTGCAGTTGTTGCAATGGCCGCAGGCGCCGTCTGATGTGGGTTCAGAGCACAGCAAGGCTTTGGCGTATTCATGGGCAAACTCGTGCTTGCCTATTCCCTTTACGCCCGTGAAGACGGAAGCATGGCACGGATTGCCCGTGATCTCCTGCGCCAAGCGTTTCTTGACTGCTTCCTGTCCAATAAGCCTTGTAAAACTCATCTTCTCTCCCCGTAAATCCGTTTAATGTCTTCGAAGATCTCTTCAGGCGTCCTCATTCCGTCGATCGTCTTTATCCTGGAGTCGGCTGCGGCAGCCTGCCTGTAGCCTTCTGCGACCTTGCGCTGGAACTCCGTTCCGAGAGCTTCCATACGATCGTCGCCTTCTCCTCTGATCCCTCTCCTCCTTAGCGCCTCGTCGACCGTGATGTCGATGAAGAACGTGATATCCGGCTTAAGTCCGCCGGTAGCGAGGGTGTTGAGTTCGTCCGTTATCTTCGTTCCGATACCTCTGGCATATCCCTGATAAGCCGTTGTGGAATCGAAAAATCTGTCGCAGAGAACAGTAATTCCCTTATTGAGTGAAGGGATTATCGTCTCTTCAGTTATCTGTGCCCTGGCGGCCTCGAAAAGCAGCAACTCTGCCATCGAAGTCATCCTGTCGTTTTTCTTGCTCAGCAAGATCTCGCGGATCTTCTCGCCGATGACGGTCCCGCCCGGTTCCCTGACTACGATGTACTCGACCTTTTCGCTCTCGAGGTAACTCTTGAGCATCTCGAACTGAGTACTCTTGCCGCAGCCGTCTATTCCTTCAAATGTGATAAACAGTCCTCTGTCCAAAGCCTGATCCTCATTAGTCGAGCTTGATATTCCTGATATCGGCGATCTCAAGCCAGATCTCTTTCTCGATGCGCTCTACGTCCTTGCTGATATCCTGAGCCGTCTCCTCTGCCTTTACCGCAACAGGAGCCTGCTTTGGAGGTCTCTCGGATGTGTGAGGCCTGTCGTTCTTATTGAAATTGTTATTGCGTCTCTCGCCGTTTTGGTTATTATTACGGTTCTTGCGGCCCTGGTTGTTGCCCTTGTTTCCGCCCGCGTTGGCATTAGGATTACCCTCTCTTTGAGGTTTCCTGTTCTCAGAAGCAGGATTCTGGTTTGGATTCTGATTCTGATTCTCCTTGTTGCCGCCGTTGTTTCCGTGGCGGTTTCTGTTATTCCTTCTGCGGTAATTGTTGTTTCTGTTTCCGTTGCCGTTTCTGTTGCCCTGATTGCCCGAAGACGGATTCTGAGTATTTTCTGCCATCTTTCCCTCCTAGAATACGCATACCTGGTTATTATATATTTTTAAGATTAAAAGGTAAACCTGCCGCGCTTTATGACACCCTTGTCCTCAGGTATCGGAACATCGATGTCCTTGAGTTCCGACAGGGGCATCAGCACGAACGCCCGCCGGAACATCCTCTCGTGCGGCACGATGAGCCTCGGTATGTTTATCTTAAGATCTCCGTAGAGAAGGATATCAAGATCAATGGTCCTGGGGCCGTTCTTTATGAGGCGCACGCGCTTAAGTTCATGCTCGATCCCCTGAGAGAGATCAAGAAGTTCGAGAGGCTCAAGATCGGTATCAAAACTGATGCAGATATTATAGAACCAGTCCTGATCGTCGTATCCGACAGGCTCGGTCTCATAAAGAGATGAAGCCTTGATATCGTATATCCTGCCGGACTCGGATAAGAGGCGCACCGCCTGCCTTAAGTTCTCTTCCCTGTCGCCGATGTTACTTCCGAGCGACATATAGCACTTAACCTTTTCAGCCATTCCTATGCCTTTCTATCTCCACTTCCATAGCCGCGAACTTGCCGTCGATCGGTGCATCGGGCTTGGAGACCTTGACCTTGACGAAGCTTACGCGCTCGTCAGTCTTAAATATCACGTCAGCGATCATCTGAGCAAGGCGCTCGATAAGATCACAATCGGCACCCGTCACGACCTTCTCGATCTCTTCATAGACCTTGGAATAATCGCAGGTGTCGTCAAGCTCATCAGTATAGCAGCCGCGGATCTCATCAAATCCCAGGACCGCATCGATCACGAACTCCTGTCCGTTCACCTTCTCAAAATCGAGGCATCCGACGTGACTCCAAAATCTCATCTCGCGCATGATGATCTTATCCATCAGGAATCCTCCCCGAACATTACCGCTGCATAAGTCTTAAGCGCATCACGAGTCTCGAGCACGTCGTGAACACGGATGACTCTCGCGCCCTTTGCTGCTCCCGCGAGCGCAAGTCCTACAGATCCCGCAGCTCTCTCTGAAGCCTCAGTCTCGCGATCGAGAAGATGTGCGACGATCCTCTTTCTTGATACTCCGAGGAGCGTATTGTCACCATATTTAAAATCTCTTATGAGCTTTAAGTCTTCTTCTCTTGTCGTATGGAATCCCACACCCGGATCGATCAGGATGTGATCATCGGTGATGCCCACGTTATGACAGAGCTCCAACGATCTCTTAAGATGTGCTTCGGCATATGTGATGATATCCGAACCATCCGTTCGAAGCTCGGCATTTGCCATAAGGACGATACCTGCTTCGTACTGTTTTGCTACAGCAGCCATATTCTCGTCTTTGAGGAATCCGTAGATGTCATTGATGATATGAGCGCCCGCCTTGAGAGTCTCCTCTGCGACCTTGCTCTTATATGTATCCACGGAGATCACGGTATCAAAGTTCTTGACGATACCTTCGACGATCGGGACTACGCGCTCGAGCTCTTCTGCTTCGCCTACCTTGGCAGCACCCGGTCTTGTAGACTCGCCTCCGATATCGATGATCGCAGCCCCCTGTCTTATCATCTCCTCAGCGTGCTTCATTGCTTTGTCATAGGAATCGAACTTACCGCCGTCCGAGAACGAATCAGGCGTAACGTTTAATATGCCCATGATAAGCGGGCTCTTTGTAAGCTTAAGATCCTTACCGCGCAGTTTCCAAACTTCCATCTTATCAGCCACCGATCCTTTGACGATTGATAAGTGCGAGAGCCTCGTTCCTGGTCCTTGCATCCGTACGGCATCCGCCTCTCATGGCAGAAGTTACGGTCTTGGAGCCCGGCTTTCTGATTCCTCTCATTGTCATACAAAGGTGCTCGGCCTCGATCACTACGCAGACAGATGCTGCGTTGACCGCCTTGATTATCTCGTCCGCGATCTCGGATGTGAGACGTTCCTGAAGCTGAGGCTTCCTGGAGAGCGTATCAACGATCCTTGCAACCTTTGAAAGGCCCAGGATCTTGCCGTCACGCGGGATATATACTACATGCGCCTTGCCGTGGAAAGGCAGGAGGTGATGTTCGCACATCGAATAGAAAGGGATATCACCTATGAGGATCATCTCGTCGTTACCCGGCTCGGTAAAGACCTTGATATCCTGTGAGATATCTCTGTGAAGTCCCGAGAATACTTCGGCATACATCCTTGCCACGCGCACAGGTGTCTCCTGAAGTCCTTCCCTGTCAGGGTCTTCTCCTATCCCTTCAAGTATCATCCTCACGGCCTTCTCGATCTTCTCGAGATCCATGTTCTTTCTGCTCTCTTCAGGGATCTTAAAATCCGAATCGTAATCGTACATTACTGAATGTCACCTCTTTAGTCTTTTTGTTTCTTGCGTCTGTACTCCATCGGAGTAAGGCCCGTCTGCTTCCTGAACGCGACATTGAATCTCTGAGGACTCGAAAATCCCGTCTGCGAAGCGACACCCGATACCTTGATCTCGTTGTTTTCGAGCAATTCGCAAGCTTTCTCTATTCTCTTTTTCATAAGGTAGGACATCGGACTTATTCCGAGTTCGTCCCTAAAAGCCCTGGTAAAATATCCCTGGCTCAAGAATACGTATGATGCGGCATCTGCTACCGAGATGCCTCTGTCGAAGTTCTGGTCGATATAATCCTTGGCGATGAATACGAGTTCTCTTGCCTTGCCGTTTTTTACGCGCAGGCTCTCTTCCCACTCGCTCTTCATTGCTCTCGCGAGCATCACCATAAGCTCGACCGTCAGGACCTGGAGCATGAGTTCCTTGTTGAGCATCTGCCCCTTGCTCTCTTCGACTATGCGCTCAACCACCCTGGCGATGTCTCTCTTGTATCCGCCGGATATGATTATGTACTTGCCCGCGGTAGACGATGCTTCAAAGTTATCTTCGCCCGATGCGAAGTTCATGAAGCTCTCGAGCGGTGTCTGCGCCATGATATAAGGGACCTGAACGCTCGGTCCGCTGTGAGGCGCGGAAGGGTTCTTCGGAGTCTCAGGCTTCTTGTTCATCTGGCTTACGGCCTTGCCCGTGACTTCAACATCACGCGAGAAACCGAAGTAGAGGACGAACATATCTGCCTGACCCGACAATACCTTGACGGAATGCTCGGTGTTAGGTCTTATGATGAGGATCGAGCCCTTCTCGAGCGTAAAGACATGTCCTTCGATCGTGAACTCGCACTTACCGCTCCTCAAGACAAGCAGCTCGTGTGAGCTGTGTTTGCTCGACGTGGTTACGGGCGTTGTCTTTTCGAGTGTGTGCTCGATACCTTCGAAGATGACCGGAATAGCTCCGGAAGCCGAGAGTATGGAGTTTTCGATTGCAGGTAAAAGATCGTCAAACATGCTCTTCCTCCTTATATGAATATGATGTTATCGATATATATCTCACCGTTCCTGCCGCTGTCCTCAATGTAGATCCTCAGACTGTCGAGTTTGATGTCGCCCGGACCGTCGTAGTCAAGGATGAGCGTCTGCCAGGTAAGCTGCTGCTTGATGTCGGCTTCGCCCTTGAATCCCTCGATCCTGAGTTTCTTCTTCGTCTGCTCAGGGTTGAACACGTCGATCGAGATCCTTCTTCTTCTCGGAAGTTCGATCGGTGCCATGACCGAAGCATAAGTAAGATCAGGCTCGAATCCGTAGAGGCTGTTCTCCGTCTCGTACTTGATGTGGAGCGAGCTGCTTCCCTCGGTCTTGTTCATCGTATCGATGTCGATCGCACCGTTACCCTTGAACGTCTTGAATATCTTAAGGCGTGAGAACTCGTCGTCTCTTTCGGCCTTACCGACGAATGTCAGCTTATCGCATGAAGCGAAGAACAGGTCAGGCGAATAGAATGATGCTTCCCTGTCGAATCTGAACGGCAGTACCGGAAGGTCCGCGAGATTCTTGAACGTCGCGTCGTGCGGGAACGGCTCAAATCCGTAAGTTACGCTGACAGGTTCTCTTATATCGTCTCTCCAGACCATGACCCTTACGCCGTGAAGGATACGGGCCTTAGCAGGATAGTAGACTCTGTCTGCACCGCAGATGGAGAAGCCTCGAAGGATCGATTCATTCTCGGCGAGCCTTAAGCCGTCAGCGAGGTTATCGAAGCTCAAGATGAGCTTGTTGCCTGCGCGCTCTGCTCCGATACATTCAGGACAGGACTTAGGCATCTTAGGCGTAAAGTGCGTACCGAGCGCGATGACCGCGAGCCTTGAACCGAGCGTAAAGCTCTTCGTCTTATCAGGCAGCAGGAGATCGTGGCAGCTTACGATACCTGCAGGCATCGTGAGCCTTCGAAGGAATGCGCTCATGTTCTCGTTGAATTCGAGTACGGAATATGGATTATCAAAATCTACCGCATCCGGATGCATAGCCATAACAAGGAAGGACGGCATCTTGTCGTCGTCCAAAACTTCCTTCGGTTCGAATACGCTGACGAGAGTCTGCAGGAGTCCCATGAGAAGGAGATCGTATCTGCCGAACATCTTCTCGACATTATTCGGAGCAAAGCACATGCCCCTGATCGTGAGCTTGTTGAGAGGAGCGAGCTTGGAATTGTACATCGTTGCGATACGGAACTTCGGCTCGATATAAGGGATCTCTTCCTCTTTTTCCTTCTTGCTCTTTGCTTCCTGCTCGAAAAGCCCGAAGTCCAGGTTCATTGCCGCACTCGCGGACAACGGCTCAGCCGTCTTTGCTTCAGCAGGCTTGCTCGATGTATTAGGGAAATCGAGTTCCTTATCGTCCTCTTCTTTTTCCTCGAGGATATTGATCCTTCTGGTCTTCTCGAGATCGAAGTCCTTGACCTCTTCCTCTGTCTTTATCTCTTCAGTGAGCTTCTTGATCTCATTTTTTGCATGATCTGCCTCAAGAAGCTTGGTGTAATCATCTTTGCTTACATAGAGCCCCTGTGCCTTCAGGTAATCCGAAAGTGCTACCTGATCATCGCACGCCTCGCGTGATATCCACGAGAGGATCGTCGAATCGGCATTAGACAGATCGACTACGCCTACAGGATAGAGGATCTGCTCAGCCAGACTGTATGCAAAGGAGAACGCCGCGGAAGATACTGCCGCGAGTTCCTTGGTATCAGTTACCTTGATCCATGATGTGTTCTCATAGTAGGAAGCCGGATCAGCCGGAAGATCGTCGCCCTTATGAGCAGCGCCGTTCCTCGGAGGTGCCATGAACCTTATGAGGCTCATTACGCTTCGCTTCATCGGAGCCTGTGAGGCATTGGCCTTGCTGATCGGTACCGACAGGAGTTCGGAACCGAGGAACACCCAGACGTCACCGCATCTTATGTCCTTGATCGTGACGTTTTCCGAGAAACAGTTGAAGATAAAAGTATATGTATCAGTGGATGCCTTGTAAGGCGGGACCCTGAATTCAAAATGACCTTTTCCTGATGTTGTAGTCTCAAGACTCAAGATGACACCGTATTCGGTATCGAGCTTGGATACTCGTCTGCCGTCGGTCGGATCCTTAACGATCTCGAGCGTGATCGTCGCACTCGGTGCGGCATAGCCGTCGATCACGAGTTCGACGCCTTGCTGGAAAACGCCTTTCTCTGTGAGCCAACTCGGCAGTTTGATCGGATTTACTTCCATTGCTTTACGTCCTTCAATATATAAATGTGTCTTTCTCTTCAACATAATATTATACATAAAGGTCTTAAAATTTTCGAGGTCGAACTAAAGGTTAAATCCGAAGAGGTAAACTGCACATCAAATAGCAATATTTGTTATGTAAAATGCCGAAAAACGCAAAAAAATATTAAAATCACTGCAAAAAAGTGCTATTATTGTCAAAATTCATTTTCGATGGAGGGGGCCGAAAATGTCATTATTTGATATGACCATGCAAAAAATGTTTGATCGCATCGACACCGATGTATCGTACGAGAATGTGCGCATGGACAGGCACAACGATTTTTTCTGCTTCATCTCCAATTACGAGGCCAACGGCGAGCATCTTGCAGTCATTGAACCGCACTATCATTCCTACATCGAATTGATCTATGTCCTCTCGAGCGAAGTCAAGATCACGCTCAAGGACAAGACATTTATCGCCAAGTCAGGCGAGCTCTGGGTAATACTCCCGGGCGAGATCCATTCATTCGAGAGAAAGCGCGGCTGTAAGTACGTCTGCATGCAGGTCGACCCTAAGTTCGTCCTCTGCGGAACTGTCACATCATCCGAGATGGGACGCTACATGTCCCTTCATAACATCATCAAGCCGGAAAGCCACAGGTTCACGGCCAAGGAGCTCGATAATACCGACATCCCGAAGAGCATCAAGTCTCTCGTCGTAGCATATGATGAACAGAAGAACTTCCACCGCTTAAGGATCAGGAACGAACTTACGAATATAACACTCTTCGTCCTCGATAAGTGGGAAGACGAATATTTCAACAAGCCCTTCCCTTCTCAGGAAGAAGAGAAGATCAAGAAGATCGCACCTGTTCTCGAGCTTGTCGAGCGCGAATACAAGAGCAATCTCAGAGCGGAAGATCTTGCCAAGTCGATCGGCATGAGCAACAGTTATTTCTCGCGCTCTTTCTCAAATGCCGTCGGTATGGGATTTACCGAATACATCAATTACCTGAAGATAAATGAAGCCGAGCGCCTCATCGTCACGACTGATTTCTCTGTCGAGCAGATCGCGCGCGAAGTGGGCTTCTCCAACACGAGCTACTTCATCACGAAGTTTAAGCAGCAGTTCAGCATCTCACCAAAAAAATATCGCCAGAACTACAGCAGGAGCTGATCATTTGGCGATGATAACGTTTATTCCGTGAGCGTGGAAGCGGTCGACGTCTTCCTGCTTTATCTTGCTGTCCGTGATCAGATAATCGATCCTCTCTATCGGTATGAACGACGAAGCGGAATCCGCACCGATCTTGGTCGAATCAACGAGCGCGACTATGTGCTTACAGCGCTCTGCGCACATCCTCTTGAGCTCGAGCTCAAAGAAGTTGTTGCCCGACAATCCGATGCTCTCTGAAAAACCGTTACCGGAAACAAAATAATACTCACCGCTGAGCCTGTTTACCATCTCGCGGCTTACAACGCCTTCGATGGCACCCGAATGGGGTCTTAACATGCCTCCGATGAGTATTATCGATTTGAAGTTATTGTGATGCTGGAGCTCCATTGCCGTATGGATACCGTTGGTTACGACAGTAACGTCATCCCTGTACTTGAGATGAGGGATCATATGGAATGTGGTCGAGCTCGCGTCCATAAAGATGGTATCGCCCGAGCCTACAAGCTCCGCTGCTGCTCTGCCTATGGCAGTCTTCTCGTCTACGTGAGTGATGGAACGCACCATGTAGTTCTCGCTGAACTCTTCGTGCTTCTCTTCAGGAAGCTTGACACCGCCGTGAAAACGGACGATCGCGCCTTCCCTCGCGAGGTCGCGAAGGTCTGTCCTTATGGTTGCACCCGTGACATTAAGGCGTTCGGAAAGCTCGGTAGTCTTAAGAGAGCCGACTTCCGCCAAAAGATCCAATATCTGTTTTCTGCGTTCCAAATTAATCATGCTGTCATAATAGACCGCGACTTTTGTTTTGTCAATCAAATCTTTTCATTTATTTTCATTTGTTTTCGCTGAGTTTCTTTTCGCGATATGCATTGTCACCTGTCGCATCGAATCCCGGGAGCAGGTATCTGTCAGGCATATAGTCGTGAACATCGGCATCAAGGAAGTAGTTACAGAACCATATTCCGACATACGTGATCTTATTTTCATTACCGTCCTCAGGGATCATCGCATAGACAAAGCCGTGATAATCATCCGAATTCATTGCCACGATGTCGTAACCTTCAGGCTCACCCGTTACAAGATATATTCCCTCATATTCCTCAACGCCCGCTTTCTCAAGGCGCTTCATCTCCGTGTCATAGGCATCATCGTCATACTCGACTGTCATATAGATAATGTGCTGCGGATCCCACGGGTTATAGTACATAAACTCAAACTCGTCTACCTTCATATCCCTTGTTATCTTTTCAGGGAAGATATAGAAGTTATCCTTCGAGCATATACCGTACTTATCAGCGTTGCCGTGATTATCATTACGTATAAGCTGACTGTACATGGATACATCATCACAGGTCTTTATCTTCGCCGTAGTGATAGACAGGGATGCAAGTCCTACCACAAGGACGCTTACCGTGACAAAATATGCACCTATCGACAGGAGCACGATCGTAACGATCTTCACCGTCAGCATGAGCTTCCTCTTCTTGACGAGCTTTTCGAGGACACCCGTAACATACAAAGTTATGATTCCGAGCATCACGAATACCGCAAACGAGAACAATATCGCGAGCGACCTCCTGAGGTCGGGTTCATAGCTTATCACCTGGAGCACGAGCGACAGGAGTGCCAAAATTACACTAATGATCCCCGTTACCTGTACCTTGCGCAAAAGCCTTAACTTCTCGTTGCCTGCATAGTCCGCCATCTTATCGGCGACTTCTCTTAATTCTTCGTCCATCATCTCGCTTTTCCTCTCTCCTTCTATGATCTCTCTTACGTCCACATCGTAAAAGTCTGCTATCTCAACGAGCAGTGATATATCAGGCAGGTTGCTGCCGGTCTCCCAACGGGATACCGTTCTTGAACTGACATTGAACTGCTTCGCGAGTTGTTCCTGAGTCATACTCTTTTCATTTCTGAGCTGTTTCAGGAATTGTCCGATCTTTTTCTGATCCAATTGATCCGTCCTCCTTTCACGATGTGATCATAGAACTGCGGGTGGGAATAAGCCACGACACAAAGCGAGAAATGCCGTGTTTTCCGCACTCGACATGAGATGTCCGGTGCATAAGACAGCCTTATTATACACGTTTGCCGTTTTCGAACATAAAAAAAGCCTCAGATCTCAATGAGATCTGAGGACTTGGCAGCCGAATAGGGATTCGAACCCCAACAGACGGTACCAGAAACCGGAGTGCTACCATTACACAATTCGGCTATGTCGTATCAATCGACGGCACTAAGTATAGCAGAGGCGCAATCGAAAATCAACATCTTTTTTTCATTAATCGGCATTTATTTCAGGAGGCGTCTGAATGAGCCCGTAAGAAACAAGTTTGTCGACTACTTTCTTCATATCTTCGAGCATCGGGACCTTCATCTTCGGGTTCCTCAGAGCATACGCGGGATGAAAGGTCGTCATGATCTCATATCCGTTCTTCTCGATAAATACTCCCCTCACCTGACTCATGACAGGCTTGGAATTAAAGAACGCCTCATAAGCCGTGGATCCGCAGAGCAAAACGACCTTCGGCTTAACGAGCATGAACTGCTTACCGAGGTGCTTCTTGCATGCCTTGATCTCAGAAGGCTCGGGTCTCCTGTTTTCAGGCGGACGGCATTTGCAGATATTGCAGATGTGATAGTCGTTGTCCGTGAGGCCAAAGGAACCGAGAAGATACTGTAACAGCTGACCCGAACGTCCGACGAACGGCAATCCCTGCTCATCCTCGGTCGCGCCGGGAGCTTCGCCTATCACCATGAGCGGAGCCTTGCGGTTGCCGCGGTAGATGACGACATTCGTCCTGTTCTCGCAGAGCACGCAATCCCTGCAGCTCCTGCATTCTTCTTCAAACTCTGACCACTTGTCGTCAAACTCGCTCATCATACGGCTCCTCTTTT